>JAUWMK010000092.1 GCA_030613185.1 Promethearchaeum sp. | reverse complement strand
GAGACATATAATACCGCTACGAATAGAGCGCTTCATAAATTTAAAATACCAAAAAAACAACTTAGTATTACTAGAAAAACATTATATAATAAACGGCGGAAACTAAAACGTTATGAATTAAATCTTTCACGACTAATTCATGTTCGGGACAATTATTATCGGGACCATGGAATTAAACCGTATTCAAAAAAAATTAAATGGACATCAAAATTGCTCTTTTTTAAAGAAAAATTAAGTTTCTATAGAACAATGATAAAATATCTCAAAAGATCATTCGAAACTAAAAAAACGAAAATTTTGAAGCTAAAAAAACACCTTGAATCCCTTTCCTTAGTGTATCGTCAGAAGCAACAGATCAGCCTGCAAGCAGGAAGATTAGTTGGAATGTTCAAACGACTATTATCATGTAGAAATGATTCATTTTGTGTTAACAGAAATAATTTTGAAATGGTTCTTGAAAAATTATAACATCTGCTTGCCTATAAGATTAAAAAGTTCATGAAAACTAACAAAGCATTATTTGTTACAAAAACACCAGAACTAGAGAAAATCATCAAGTATGGGGAACATAATACTAATATTATAGAAGGAATCTTTGGAGAATGCCGACCAATTTTGAATAAAATAAGAAATCTAAAAAATACAGATGTTTCTTTTGCTTTTCTGGAAATATGGCGATTAAAACACAATCTCTCCCAACCATTTACCGGAATCCATAACCATGAATGCCCTTTAGAACGGTGCAATATTCATTCACGTTATAAAACATATTTAGATGCGCTCTATCCAATGAATGAAGCACAAATTGAAGAGTTTAAAACGGTTGATAATAAGTGGCAAGAAAATAATATTCCGGGAAAAATGATTATTTGTCTCAATATCCATAATTTAAATCGAAATCCACTCAAACTTAAAATCCAACTAAAGTATGTAGGTAATTATGGATAATTTATAATGTAAAAAGAAAAAAAACATACTCTAGTTTATTTGACTAGAGCCAGATTTTTAGTCTTTTAATTTTAATTTTTTAGCCTTGGTTGGCCCAGAACCTTCAGGATTAATTCCCTCTATAGTCTTAATTAAAGCAGGTACTTCATCTTCCATTAAAGCCTCTTGGAACTGTAAGTACATCTCGAAATCGGCAATAAATAATCCTTTACGCTTTTTTGGTGTTCCAGTCAATTTATTTATAGGGTTAACTTCAACCATCAGTTTTCCTTCACGGGTTTTTGTTGCAGGTATTTTTACCACAAAGACACCTTCAATATCGGTCTCCATTTTCTCCCAATCTTTAGCAGTACCTAAAAATTCTCTTAATGCATTTTCCATAATATTTTCACTGTATTTTTATTTTTCAAATTTGAAATATTGAAAAAATTATTCTATGACAATGTTCATTGTTATATTAACATTGCCTTTGTTGTAAGGTTACGTGATAAGACACAAATCGACAAAAACCATTGTAATACATGCAATACTTTTAAAATTATGCGCTTTCTATTAACAAATAAGGTAATATTTAATATTCCTATAATTCTAAAGAAGTGAAAAAAATGAGAATGCTATCAGTGTTTATCCCCGAGTCTTATATTGAATCTTTAGATATTCTTGTAGTTGATGAACTTTTCCCCAATAGGAGCGAAGCAATTCGAACTGCAATTAGAGATTTAATTAGAAATGAACTTATCTTAAAAAATACAATCGCACAAAGAAAAAAAGATAATGAAAATAAGAATAAAAAAACGAATCAGGAAAAAAATTGAAATAAAATTTCAATCTCCCAGTAATTTTTTCCTAGCTTCTCTACGTCTCCTTTTTCTCTCTTCAATAATTAAATTTTTGCGTTCATCCTCTGATAAAAATGTTTTCTTTTCAGGCCCTACTGCTTTTGTTTTATCCCGCTGTTGATTCAACATATACCTGGATTGTTTTAATTTCCATCGAAGAAGTTGTTGTTCTACTTTTCTAGCTTCTCGCTCGATGCTCATATGGATATAAATTTCTTTTGCTTTATTAGCAATATCTATACCTTCATCAAATTCGTTATTTTTTATTTTAGCTGAAGCTTCTTTCATTAAGTTAAGTGCTTTCCCTTCAGTGGGTGCGTATTTCTTCATTTCAATTTCTTTTTTATAATCTTCTTTTTCTTTTTCAAGAATTTCCATAAAATCTTCAAGTAATTTCAAAGATTTCGGCCATTTCAAATTCTTTGCCATTTCATTAACGGTTTTAAGTTCGGTCTGAGCTACCAGAAAATCTTTACGTTTTTGCGCAAGCAAGATTAATGAAAGGGAGTTTGCGTAATGATATTCTAAATCAAGTTTAGGATTACTAAGAATTTCATTTATATCTATTAGGGGACTACTTATCAGGTTATATACTTGTAGAAATCGCTTTTTTAGAGCTTTTACTTCTCTAGCCCACTCAATTTCAATGAAATTATTTAGAGCATAATGGAAATAGTATAAACTTAGATAGTATTTCCTACCTTTAACACAATTTTCTGCTTGATCAATAAATTCATACGACGCATCTTCAAGAGTAATCCTACGTTTTTGCTCAATTTTTTGTTGGTCTGTTAATTTCTTTATTTTTTCACCTTTGGATTTTCTGTCTGTTTCTTGTTTTTCTAAAAAGTCTTTAAAAGCTTTCTGGGCTTTTTGATCTTTTTTCTGTCTTTCTTCAAATTGCTTTTGAAGTTTACCAAAATGCTTCTTCTTTGCTTTAGCATCTTGCATAATTGATAAGACTTGTTTATATTTTAGATCCCAATCTATTTTTTTAAATAATTTAATTGATTTATCATAATATTCCAAAGCTTTATCAAATTGATTTTCAATTATCAAATTACCAGCAATTTCCAATATAGAAATAATTTCATTTTGGACGTTTGTTTCTTTTTCTTTTTCTAATTGTATTTTTAATTTCTTTTGTTCAGCGAGTAATTTTTTACGTTCATCTTTTTGTTTAGATTCTTTAATTAGTCGTTCTAAGCGTTTTTCTTCTTCTTCTCGCTCGATGATTGATTTTTGAGCAATTTTTATCTCAAAACTATGATCATCCCACAGTTTTTGAACCTTCAAAATAGATTCATTTGTAATTCTTATACCTTCTAAATAATTAATTCCCGTGTATTTTTCTACAACATTTTTGTAAATATTTATTGCAGGTTCAAATTGTTGTTCAGTAACCATAGTTTTGGCTTGATCTAAAAGATTTAAACAGTCATTATATACGTTTTGGTGCTTTAATCCTATCTCTTGTTCTCTCTTTAATTGCTCCAATCTTTGTTGTTCTTCAATTTCTCTCTTCTTCTTGTCTTCTTCAATTTTTCCTTGGAATTCCAATTCCCACTGTTTTCTTTTCTCTACTACTATTCTTTGTTCAATTTCTGATTTCTTACGCTCTTCTTCTGACTTCTTTTCCCAAGATAATTTTGCTATTTTATCAATTTCTTCCATTTCTTTCTGTTTTTTAACTTTAAGTTCTTCTTCTTCAGTTTTTTCTAATTCTTTTTGATCTTGTTGTTTTCTAAAAATAGAAATTTGAAGTAAAACTTTGTCTAACTCTGCTAACCATTTAATTTCATCAAATATGTCCATAGCATCTTGGAATTTTTCAATAGCTTCATCAAATTTAAAATTAGCAGCATATTTATTTCCTTCGTCCATAAGACTAAACGCCTTATTTGCTTTATCTTGATCAATTTGTAATTTATTATGGATGGCTTCTTTTTCTTCTTCTTTCTGCAATTTAAAGGCTTCTTCTTGTTTATGAGAACTAAGAATTTGTTGTTCTAATTCTGATTTAGATTCTTGGTCTTTTCTAATAATTTCTTCTTCAAATTTTCGATTTCTTTCATCCATAATTAGTTTTTCTTTGTATAAAATATATCCATCATCTAAACTCTTTGATTGTTCTAATAAACCAATTTGTTTTAATTTTTCACTGTTTTCCCGATATATTTCAATAGCATTTGAGAATGGGCATTTTGTTGATAAAATTTTTCCTAAACCAACTTGATCTTCATATTTTTTAACTTGTTTTTCAATTTTTGCAATATTACTCAAAGTTTCTGTTAAAATTGTTCTTTGTTCGCTCAATTTCATTTGTTCTTTCTTTTTAATTTCGCTAACTTCTTTTTCTTTAATTTCTTTTAATTTTGCAGCTACATGTGCCTGCATTTCAAGTTTTTCTTTGTCAATTTCTATTTTTGTTAATCTTTGTTTTTCAAGATCTCGAAGTTTTTTATCCTCTATGATTTTTTTCTCATAGGTAATTCTGCCCTCGTCTAAGCGATTCGCTTGCTCTGTTAGGCCAGCATCTCGAAGCTTTTGGTTTCCTATTTTATAGAGTTCTACCGCTTTTGGATATGGGCAATCAAGGGATAAAATTTTTCCTAAACCGACCCCTTTTACGTATTCATTAACAACATCTTCGATTTTGCTAATATCTCCTAAAACATTTTTTAATTTGGATTCCTTTTGGGAGAGAATTTCCAACTCTTCTTGCCTTTTTATTCTTAAATTTTTGTCTTTAAGTTCTTTTATTCGGTGTGATTCAGCTGCTTTCCTTTCAAACTCTTCAATTTCTAGTCGAGTTTTTTCTATTCTTTGCTTTTCTCGTGAACGGAGTTTCTCATCTTCCAAAATTTTTTTCTCATAGGTAATTCTGCCCTCGTCTAAGCGATTCGCTTGCTCGGTTAGGGCAGCATCTCGAAGTTTTTGGTTTCCTATTTTATAGAGTTCTACCGCTTTTGGATATGGGCAATCAAGGGACAAAATATTTCCCAAACCGACTTCTCTTGCATATTCGCTTACAACATCTTCGATTTTACTAATTTCATTTAAAACATCTTTCAACCGTGATTCTTTCTTTGATAGAGATTCAAGTTCCTGCTGTCGTTTTTCTCTAAGTTCTTTATCTTTAAGTTCTTTTAATCTTTGGGCTATTTCAGCTTTTTTCTCAATTTCTTCTTCATTTGACCGTGCTTTTTCTATTCTCTGTTCTTCTCGTGAACGTAATTTCTCGTCATCTAAAATTTTATGCTCGTATGTCTTCCTACCCTCATCTAATCTGTCAGCTTCCTTGATTAGACCAGCTTCTCGAAGTTTTTGGTTTCCTATTTTATAGAGCTCTACGGCTTTTGTATATGGGCATTCTAATGATAGGATTCTGCCTAAACCGACTTCTCTTGTGTATTCATTCACAACATCTTCGATTTTGGAAATGTCTCCTAAAACATCCTTCAATCTTGATTCTTTTTTGGAAAGCGCTTCAAGTTCATGTTGACGTTTTGCTCTTCGTTCTTTTTCTTTTTCTTCTTTTTTTCTTCGTGCTTCTTCTGCCTTCTTTTCAATTTCTTCTTCTTGTTTTTGAACTCTTTCTAAGTATTTTATTTTTTCTTCTTGATTTCTATTAAAATTTACCAGTTTTTGTTTGTATGAGACTTCTCCATCTTTTAGTAGTTTTGCATGCTCATGAAATCCGATTGCGGACAATTTTTTACTACTTGTACTATATAGTTCAATTGCTTCTGGATATGGGCTTTTTGCATCTTTGAAATCTCCTTGATTTTCAAAAAGTTTAATTATTTCTTCCATTTCACTAATGTTGGCAAGGACGTCCTTTAACTGTGTTTCTTTTTGAGTAATCTTATCTAATTCTTTCTGATGTTTCTCATTTTCTAAATTTCTTTTTTCTTCTCTTATTCTTTGAGCTTCTTGTGCTTTTCTCTCTATCTCTTCTTCATCTAACCTTACTTTTTCTAATCTCTGCTTTTCAAGTTTGCGAAGTTTATTATCATTCTCAATTTTTTTTTTATATGTATTTCCCCCTTCTTCCAATCTGTCTGCTTGTTCAATTAATCCTATCTCTCTTAACTTGGTCGTTCCGATAAAGTAAAGCTCAACTGCTTTTGGATATGGGCATTCCAAGGATAGGATTTTCCCAAGTCCAACTCGACCTTCATAACCACTAATTACTTCTTCAATTATGCTTATATCTTTTAAAACATCTTTTAATCTTGATTCTTTCTTGGAAAGCGCTTCAAGCTCCTTTTGTCTTTTTTCTTTTTCAATCCTTAATTTTTCTTCTCTTAAAATTTGAGCTTCTTTAGCTTTCTTCTCAAGTTCATCTTCTTCTTGCTTAATTTTTTCTAATCGGTTCTTTTCGTTAACGCGCAGTTTTTCATCTTTAAAATTTTTTTCTTTATATTGTGATTCTCCATCAGCTAAGCGATCAGCCTGTTCATTAAATCCGATTTCTCTTAATTTTTGGCTGCCTTCTCCATAGATTTCAATTGCGTTTGGGTATGGGCATTCTGAGGTGAGAATATTGCCCAGATGAACTAGATCTTCATAATTATTAACCAAATCTTCAATTATACTAATATTCGCCAAAATTTCTTTTAATTTTTCTTCTTTTTGAGAGAGAATTTCTAATTCTCTTTTGCGTTTATTTCTTTCTTCTTGTTCTTTGAATTCTTTTAGTTGGTAAGATTCTTTAACCTTCTTCTCAATTTCTTCTTCGTCTAAACGTTTTTTCATCAAATCTTTTTCTAATTTCTTCTTTTCAAATTCTAGTTTTTCTCTTTGTTTGATTGTTAAACCAATTTCTTCTTTAACTTCAATTGCTTCTTTTTGCCAATCTATTTCTTTAAAGAGTTCTAAAGCTACTTCATATGCCTTAATCGCTGAATCAAATTGATTTAAATTCCTGTATTGAATTGCATCATCCAATAATGAAAGAGCTTTATCACTTTTTTCTTTTTTAAGAAGTTCTTCTTTTTTAACTTCCATAGATATGGATTCTTGCTCTTTTAATTTTTGTTCCTGCAATTTTCTTGATAATTCTATAGTTTTTTGCGTTTCTATTTGAGCTTCCCAAACTTTTTCGGCTTTTGATTCGTCATCTTTTAATTTTTCTTCATATTTTTTATATTTACCTTGAGCATCATTTAATAATTCTTGAGTTCTATTTACTTCTGCAGACCATCTTATAGTTTTAAATTTTTCAAGAGCCAGAGTGAACGAATCTATTCCTTTTTGGTAGTCATTTTTTAATAATGCTTTACTCCCAGTTTCTAAGAGATCATAGGCCTCACTTGATAATTTTTCTTCAATTTCTTTCTTTTTCCTTAAGGCTTCTAATTTTTGTTGTTTTTGTTCTTTTTTTCTATCTTGAAGTCGTTCACGAGCCGCATCTAATTGCTTATCTTTCTCTATTTTTTCAAGTTTCTTTTGATCAATTTCTTTTAATTTTTTATCATGTTCTTCCTGGATTTTCTTCTTTTTATTAATATCTTCAATCAATGATGAAATTGTTCCGACCCTCTCATCCCATTCCAATTCAGTAGCCATTTGTTTGGCTATTTCCAATTTTTGAAGACCTAAAGAAATATCATTATTTTGAATATCATTATCTGCTTGGATTATTAAATTGTTTATTTTTTCACGCGTTGAGTCCATTTCACTATACACTTCTTTAATTATTGATTATAACGATTTACAATACTATAGTTCTTTGATTTTATATTTATATATTTTGAGCTTCTATAAAATCATCGGCAATTTCGCCACTTTTTGATGTTATGGAGTACTTTTTTTGTTCGTTTTTTTTAACATATCCATCTTTTTCAAATTTCTGCAATATGTTTGCAATTTTAGATTCGCCCATTTTGATTTTAAAATCAGCCCTTAAACTAAATACAATTTCTTCTAATGGCACAGAATCTCCAAGATCATCTTCAATTACTGCTAAAGCAGCAAGAACAGCATAATCTGGGGAAATTTTTTTTTGTTTCTTCTTATCAAACATCTTGTTTTATTTATGAATTTCGACTTAAATTTATTTTGAAATTTATTTTGAAATTAAAAATTGGAATTATTAAGCATTGGAATTATTATAGATTTGTAGATTTGATATGAGTAAGAAAAATTGTGATAAACACTATCGATTTGTAGCTACGTGTCCCGATTGTAGGACAGCAAATGAAGAATCTGAGAAGGTTGTTGAACCTGAGATTCCTTTATATGGAAAAACGATTGATGATCCAGATGATCGAGTCCCACCTGATCGATTTCAATATTTACGGCGAATTCCTCCTGTAAGAAGAAAACGAATAATAATTATTGGATTGGTGGTTGCCCTATTTGTCATAATCATCTCTTTATGGACGATCCCTCTTTGGGTTGCTAAAATGAATTTACAACAACAACTGTATGCTGCTAAAGGGGGCGGTAATCTTGACTTTTGGGAGATATATACGCTCAATTTTTGGTCTACCAATTTCTTTTTCAATAAAATTGGTTTAATTGGAGCAATTATCGGATGTGTAATAATGTCTCTCCCTCCAGAAAACACCATAATTACACTTTTAGGACGAAAATTTGGTTGGGGTCATATATCTCGTAAAAAAACCTTCTTATTGTGGTGGACTGCGGGATTTGCACTCTTTTTCATTTTTGGTCAAGCAATGGAGGGAGGATTTTTTGCACTCTCTATGCATATGATTGAGAGGGGAGGTGTATCCTTTTCGCCTTTGAAAGCATTAGATGTTCTTAATGGTTCTTCAAATGTATCTCAACTGGATATTTTCATTTATAAATCCGTTACTCTTCCCATAATCAATTATATTTTAATCTTAATCGCCTTTAGGATCATCATTGTAATTGTAAAATATACTCTCTTAAAGGAAGAATATATGATTGGAGCAAACGTGAGTTTTTTAATTGGGATTTTCTTTTTGATGGGTTTATTTGGAAAGCCTCTTGAAACACTTAATGGGATCGATTTTATTCAGATTTGGAGCATCTATATTGGTATAATTCTTTGTACCGGGTTAGGGGTTGCATTTTTGGTTATTGGAAAAAAGAAGAAAAGTATCAATATAACTCAATTTCCTAGAAATATTCAAAAGCAAGCAATAGTGGGTGCAATTGTCTTAATTTTCATAATCTTAATTCCGGTTTTTAGCAGCATTCCAAAAAGTGTTGGATTAAGCCAATATGATACATGGAAGGAAATAGAATGGGATATAAGGTATGAAAAGCAAATTGATTGGACCCGGCAAGCAGCAGGGATAGAAATTGGTTCTACTGAATTTTTTAATGTAAATAATATTATTGATTATCCAAATAATGTTACTGCTGAAGATTCAGATATTTTGAACGTAATTCGGCAATATGATAAACAAATTTCAGTTAAACAAATGGATCCAATTGCACAATTGCCTCATGAATCTCTAGCTGATAGTGATATAATTTTTATACCTAACGGAACAGGACAGGGGGAATATTGGGTTGCTCCTAAAACAATTAATGTGGATATTCTAAGTACTTCGGTGAAAATGCATACAGAAATCTATGATCATGTTGAAGGATTTATTGCCTTAGACACATCCACAGGAAATATTGTTAATAGTGTTGATTATGAAGAAATTTTTGGTGTTTCAAGTGATCACCCAATCTTCTTTGGTGAACGTGAAGAAACATTTGACACAACTTCCTATCTTGACACCACAACTTTCATTACAATGAATGCTTATGAAAATGATATTTTACTCGGAAGTGATTGGAATTCAACCAATAAATATCGATATGATGATGATCCTGATGGTACTCTTTCTGGTTTACAAGCATTTTGGTATACTTTGGATATGGGTTTAACTGCAGATGCACTTGCTGGGGGGGAAAAAGATTATTTAATTAACAGAAATATTCGCACTCGGGTAGAATCTGTGTTAATGCCAGGGCTTGAAATAGACGATGATCCTTATTTAGTATTTGATCGAGCGAATGGGAAAATGTTCTATGCAGTATCAATATTTACGGATATTGTAATTGGATCTTACACTATGTGTCCATTGTATCGCTTTATAGGTGTTGTTTTAATTGACGTCAAGAATGGTGAGATGTCATGGTATAGAAATCCCGGATTAGCTGCCTTTACTGACGACGATAATCTGGGTCCTCTTTGGAGCATATACACAAAAATGTATAATTGGCAAGATCCTGAAGATTGGCTTATGGATCAACTTCGTTATCCCGAATCTTTATGGGAAAATCAATTAAAAGTCGATTATATTTACCATGTGACCACTCCAACTACTTGGGTTGCAGGGAATGATTTTTATATACTCCCTGAATATGGTGATGTTTTCTATATCGAAACGGATCTAGGTGATGGACTTGAGTTCGTTGGTGTTCAACTTGTAAAATATAATCGTGCAGAAGCATTAAAACTTGCTGGCCTTTACATAATAAGGCAAGGAAAAGAACATTTTGGAGAAACTTTGTTTTATAGAACTTTGAGTTCTGGACAAGAATTAACAGGTCCAAATACAGCTTCGGATCAATTAGCAACAGATGCAAGTGAAAAAATAACACTCATTGGTGCAAATAGGGTTGGTAATGTTCTTTTATATCCACTTGCGGGTTCTCTTTATTATTTCATCCCAATATATTCTGTTCTTGAAGATTATGAAACATTAGCTTTTATTGGACTTGTGAACGCATTTAATAAATCCTTAATTGCATACGGTGATACGTTGACAGAAGCATATAGTGATTTATCAATTAAACTTGATTTAGCAGATCCTGTAGAAACATCATCTGAATATTTGAGCTTGGATTTGATTTCATATGATGAAGAAATTACATATGGTGTCGATAATTGGGCAGAATTTAGGGTTTTGGCCGATTATTTCAATACTACAGACTCTCTTCCAATGCGTAACTTTACATTAAATTTAACTGTACGTTCTGCGGTTAATATGAGTGTTAAAGTATCAGGTGTATTAATTCCTGGTGTAGAATTTGAATTTACTCCATCTACAACTGCTTATAATTATACAGTAGCAACTTGGAATGATACAACAGGTTTAAATCCTGGGGATCTTGTTGGAACTACAATTAAAATGAACACGGAAACAGATTTAAATTCAGATATCTACGTTTATTACAAGTTTAATTTAATTGATATAGATGATCCTTCAAAGATTATTTCAACTGTTTGGTATTCAATTTTATGGAATGTAAACGTTTAGAAAAAACAAAAATCTTTTTCAATTTTTTTTTTCCTGTATTTTAATGATTCAAATCAAAAACGTAGTTAAAAAAAAACCTAAAAAATCTGCTATAATGTTATAACGATGGTTTCCGCGCTCTATTTTTAATTTCCTTAAAATTTGATGTCATATTCGTCATCAATGGTTATTTCCATTGTTCGTTCTTCTTCATCTTCATCCATCAGTTCCTTTTCAAGATTTTTTTTAACAGGTTTCATCTTTTTTGTAATCCATTTCTCATCAAAATTGAAGATTTTCTGCCCTTTTATGATTTGTGAGAAAAATTCGCTCTCGATTGATTCGATATAAGGATTATCTTTAAGTTTAACTATGAATTCTTGATGTTCCTCTTCTTTTTTGTGAATCGATATCAAATAGATAATCTTACCGTCTTCTGAAAGGGCTATGAATAAAACTTGAGGAAATTCTTTATCTAGGAAATTTGCAAATGATTTTATAAACATATCATCCAAAGAGCTGAAATTCAGGGGTTTGACGACAATTTTCTCGAAAGAGATTTTCTTTATGTTTAAGAATTTAGGATTGAATATGACTGAATAACCCAAAATCACTTCATTGGATTTTAAACGCTGTAAACGGTGATAAATGGTGCTGGTTTTCTTATTTAATTGATCTGCTAGTTTTTTCAGACTTTTTCGGGCATCATCTTCTAAATACTTCAGAATTTCAATATCCAGATCATCAATTTGTTTTTTCATTTTAGTTTCATCCCTTTAATAACTGCAAATTCTCTATATAATTATGGTATTTTTTCCAAATAAAAATTTGTTTATTTTTAATTTTTCGTATTGTTTTTTGCTAATTCTCTAAAATAAAAATTAAAAAGTTGAAAAGTTTGTAAAAAAATAAAAAATAATAAAATCTTCCTTCATCTAGAAATAATATTTTTAAAAATGTAATTCCTTATTCCCTCAAAATTTCCATTTCGCGAAGTTTATTCTTTAATTTTTCAATATCCTGCAATCTTGCTTGCTTTGCTTTTTCATACTCTTCTAATTCTTTTGGATCGATTTTAAATAATGTAACTCCTTTACCAATATTCTTCATTAGTTCTTCTAAAACATCCAATTTATTTTTTATATTACTTAGTTTGTTTATTCTTTGATTCTTGGCATCTTGATATTCTTTTAAATCTTGTTCGTCAATTTTATACAGAGGGATTTCTTCTCTTACTGTTTTTAAAAGTTCTTCGGCGACATCCAAATGATTCTTTAGAACTTGAATTCTGGATCTCCTCTGGAATTTTTCTGCTTCATATTTCTGTAATTCTTCATTGGATATTTGTTCTAAACTTGAATTCTGGATCTCCTTCAAAAGTTGATTTGATATGTCAAACTTTGCTTTTATATTTTTATTGATTTCTGATATCTCAATTGATCTTTTTAGTTTTTCTTCTTCAAAATCCTTTTTTACAGCTTCAGCGACAGGCTTTAAGGAAATTTTTTTCATCTCATTAAACATTTCTTCAACTTTGCTTAGTTTTACTTCAATTCCGGTTAGTTTCTCTAATTGCATGGTTTTATTTTTAGAAATTTTCTTGAGATAACTATCTGCTATTTCAAAATGTTCTAATAATTCAGTTTTCATATCTTCTGACATGTTTGGTTTAATTTCTTTCGAAATATCTTCAACCAGTGAAATAATTAGGTCCATCTTGGTTTTAATCTTACTAACATCCTTCAAACGCTGTTTTCTTTCTTTCTCGTGTTCTTTCAAAACTTTTTTATCAACAGGAGTTAATTTTATTTCTTTGCTGGAGATTTCTTCCAATATAGTGCCAAATTGGCTTAAATGAAAATTAGCTTCATTTAAGATCTTCATTCTTTGTTGTTTTATCTCTTCGTACTCTTTTAATTCTTTATGATCAACTTTTTCTAAATTTTCTATTGGATCTTTTGAGGTAATTTCCTCGAGAATTGACGAGAATGATTTTAACTTCTCAATTGCTTTTTTTTTTTCCTCTTTATATTGTTTTAAATCTTGTTCATCAACTTTTTTAAGTTTTGGTGCATCTTGAATTTCTTCCATCAAGTTTTGAGTCCGATCAACCGTTTCTTTTAATTTTTTGAATTTTTCCAAGCGTTCTTGTCTATTTTTATCGAATTCTTTCTTTTCTTGTGCATCAATTGATTTTAGTTCAATTTTACCTGTCAATAATTCATTCATCATATTTTTTGCTTTATCATAAAGTTCTTTAACATCTTCAATTTTTTTCATGCGCTCTTTTCGCTTTTCTTCGTTAAGTTGTTTTTCATTAGCATCAATTCCGTGTAATTCAACCCCGCCATCTTGAATTTCTTTATGAACATCTTCAATTTTTTTTTTTTTTTGTGGTCCCAAAAAATCACAAATTTTGTTTTTTATTTTAAAAATAAAAA
>JAUWMK010000085.1 GCA_030613185.1 Promethearchaeum sp. | reverse complement strand
GCTTGAATTAATTGGAGTTCAATATTTTGAGCAAATTGTGGTCTTGCCATTTGAATATTTATCAATCTTGATCGAGCTTCCGGTGTTAGAATGATTCTCATTATGTTTTTTTTTTGAGTCTCTAATTCGCTTTGTTTTTGTTGCTGATGTTCGTTCATTGCTTGTTGCTTTTGAATTTCAGCTAACTTTTCTTCCCGTAAACGACGTAGATCTTCATCACTCATTACTTTTCAACTTCTATTAGTTGTAAAAAATTTTTTATTTATCTATTTATTCTTTCTTTTCGTTCGATTCGGATTTTTGAATTTCAGCAGCGGTTTTATCTAAGATAGATCTACCCGAATTTGTTAGTTCACGACCATTTTTTTCTGTAGTTCGAACATAACCAGCTTTTTCTAATTGTTGTAACACTCTGCGGATTATTGCTCCTGATCCTTTTGAACTATGTTTTAAATGAACATAGCCAGGACTCCTACCACCATAAACTTTCTTCAACCGATTGATTCCAATAGGTTTTCGATACAATTTTCTAAGTAAACTTGCTGCTCGAATATACCAGAAATTTTCAGAGTCATCAGGAGGGTATTCTCTTGCCCAACCTGTTTTCCAAAAAATACTTTCTTTAGGTGCTTGAACCGATTTTGCCGATTTAAGCTTTTCAGCTACTGCGTTTATTAAATCAAATGCATAAATGTCGTATATGTTAATTTCTCATTACCTCACTATATCTTGCGATATATTTAATCAACGAATTTAACTTCGTTGTACTAAGATATTGCAAAGCATGATAGTTTTAATTTTTTTTGCTTTTAAGAATGAAATATTTTAATTTTTATTGAATACTTAGAAAAATGATTATAATGGTAATGAATATCGAAATCGATGGGTTTGGGAAAATAGAAGCAGAATATCTTGTTTCTGATCTCAATGGAACTTTAGCAATGTTTGGAAAAGTTAGTCCTAAAACCAAAAATTTGATTAAACAACTAAAATCTAAATTAAAAATATTTATTCTATCTGCTGATACATTTAACAACGGAAAAGAGATAGCAGATGATTTGGGTGTTGAGTTTCATAAACTTTCAGGTACCAAATCCCAAGCACTTGAAAAGTATGAATTTCTTCTAAACTTAGGTCCTGAAAAATCCATAGTAATGGGAAATGGACGAAATGATTATATGATGATCCAAAAGGCAAAATTAGCTTTTGGCATTATGGGAGAAGAAGGAATTAATCCTAAAACATTAAAAGAAGCAGATTTAATTGTAAACAGTCCAGAAAATGCCTTAAAAATGTTGTTAAATCCAATTGCCTTAAAAGCGGGATTAAGAGAGTAGATAGAAAGAATAATTTAAAATATTGAAAACTCTAGTTATATATTAAATATTATTTTTATTTTTGATATAATGTTGAAGCGAAAATCATGTCATCTTTTGAAGATTTTAAAAATTTAGATATTCGATTGGCTAAAGTATTAGAATGCAAATCAATTCCTAATTCAAAATCACTTATTGAATTAAAAACCGACATTGGAGATAATCAAACCCGTACAATTGTCGCTGCGATAAAAGAATGGTATTCTGCTGAAGATCTTGTAGATGAATATGTTTTAATCGCGCTTAATTTACCGTTGAATAGTTTAAAATCGGAGGGATTTCTTTTAGCCATAGATGCGGAGCATTCCCCTGTATTACTAAAACCTGACAAAAAATATCTTGAAAAAATTAAACCTGGAATGAAATTGGCTTAGACCAGTCTTTAACAAAATTACAACTTAGAATAATATATATCCAATATATTTTCTATTTCAATAATTGGAAGATCTTTAAATTTTTCCTTCATTAAATCCAGAATACGTGCTTTATTGCGGGGAACCCATTCTAAAAACTCATGTCCTTGGTCATAAACATTCCTTCGGAAATAGGAAATGACTTCTTTGCGAAAAGCTGCATTATCATCAGACATAAAATTTAGCTCACTATTATTAATTTATTCTCTATTATAAATTTAAAATTTGTGAAAATCTACGATATTTTGCATTATATGATGGATTCATTTTCAAATGACTTTTAACTTTTATTAAATTCTTAGAAAAGTGAATACAATGGTAATAAAAATCGAAATCGATGGATTTGGGAAAATAGAAGCAAAATATCTCGTTTCTGATCTCAACGGAACGTTAGCTATGTATGGAAAAGTTAGTCCTGAAACCAAAAAATTGATTAATCAACTAAAACCTAAAATCAAAATATATATATTATCTGCAGATACTTTTAACAACGGAAAGGATATAGCGGATAATTTAGGTGTTGAGTTCCATAAACTTTCAGGTGCAAAATCTCAAGCACTTGAAAAGTGTGAATTTCTTCAAAACTTAGAGCCTGAAAAATCCATAGTAATGGGAAATGGACGAAATGATTATTTGATGTTCCAGAAGGCAAAATTATCTTTAGGAATTCTGGGAAATGAAGGAATTAGCCCTAAAACATTAAAAGAAGCGGATTTAGTAATAAATAGTCCAGAAAATGGCTTAAAATTGTTGTTAAATCCACTGGCTTTAAAAGCAGGATTAAGAGAATAGAAAAAACAATGATGAAAAAATTGATTTAATTATTAATTTTAGGAGTCATATTATGTTTTTTGCAATGTTTCAGATATTTTTTTCCATATTTCTGCATGAACCAATCAATAGTTTCATCACGTTCTGGTTTTATAAATTCACATGCATTTGGCAAACATTCATAAGTTATCGGAAGTTTTCCAATTACTTCTCCATCCACCTGACCAATATACGGATCATCTTCTGATTTAACCATTTCTACTCGAATTTTTTTGCTTTGATACGTTTTTATCTTAGGATGAGGAATAACTGTTTTAGAATACATTTTTTTTAAATCAAACAAAACTCTCAGGGGTGTAACTTCTGGGATAGAAATATTGAATAGACCATCATCAACCCGGGCACCTCCACACAGATACATCCATTCTCCGTATGATTCTCCGTTTCCGATAGCCACATTGTTTGGAATCCCTTCATAGACGTCATTATCCATAATGACCCTCACTGCACGCTTTTTAAATTGAAAAATAGTTTTTAGCAACGCAATAACGTAATTATTAGTCCCCTTGTATTTTTTCTCATGTTCATTTACTATTTTAGCTACGGCTCCATCAAATCCTTGGGAAGCAATCCCTAGGAAATATCTTCTTTCGTTATTTGCGTTGATTGATAAACCTACATCATTTTTTCCAGTATTTCCTTCGGCAATTATTTCACAAGCTCGTTTGACATTCGGAATTATTCCAATTGCACCAGGGATATCATTTCCCGAACCAACAGGTATGAATCCTATTAGTGCATTTGTGTTTGATTTTATGACTCCATTTAATACTTCATTGCATGTTCCATCTCCTCCAGCAGCAATCACACCTTTATACCCCTCTTTAGCTAATTGCTCAGAAAGTGAAATTCCATGTTGAATGTATTCCGTTTGAAATACTTTATAAGATATATGCATTTTATCCAATTTTCTACATGCATAATCGAAATCTTTCTTAGTTTTTCGTATTCCACCACCACATGCGGGATTATAAATAATTGCGAAATCTTTCATGTATATTTCCATTTTGTTGTAAAATTTTATAAAAGTTATGAAAATTTAACAGCAATTTATAACATCTTCAACGTATCTCAAAAATCATTCAATTTCCAATTTTGATTTAAATATTAGAATAAAGTTAAATTTTTACATACTACTAAATTTAAATTCTTATGCCTAAATGGTTTTTTACAAAGGATTTCATGAATTTTATGATGGATCCATTATCAAATGAAAACGAAGATAAGATTCCTACGCTAATGGTAGTAGAATCGTGTTCTATAGGATGAGCTATGGGTGGAATATTTCCATTTGAGGTTGGAAAAGTGATAAACTTGCAAGCAACTTCTGATAATTCATTAGAACGTGTGGAATCTCCTGACATCCCACACAAAATTGAATTATATATCGCAAAATCAATTAAAGATGATTTAAACGATCCAATGATTATCGATTATGCAAGATGGAATGAAACATATTTAACATTTGTACCACCTCTTCCAAAGCCATTAAAAGAATACGATTTTTTTGTTTCTTCCCAAGATTGAAGCAAATGATGCTTTGAAATAAACATTGTTCAAAGAGGATGCCCTCGCCATAGGAATCTATAAAGTTTCCACAAAATTTTTCATAATTCTAACCACATAATAGTATCAGAATATTTTTTTTTTACTAGTTCTATTCTTATTAGAAGAATTAAAATGAAGAAAACGCGCCAAGATGATTACGAAGAAATAGTAATGTCTCATCGAAATATTGAAGAAATCAACTTACAACCATTCATAGCAGCAAAAGAACTTGTCAAAGATTTTGAAATTGGTGATTACATCGTTAGAGCAGTTGATCATCTCTCGTTAGAAATTTCAGAACATGAATATATTGCAATTATTGGTAGTTCTGGAGCTGGTAAAACCACATTAATACATATTTTAGCAGGACTTGAGAAGGCGACTAAAGGTGATACATATATTTCGCATATTAATGTTTCACACATGGAACATGAGATGCTGGCTACATTTAGAATATTTAATGTTGGAATTGTATTTCAAAATTATAATCTGATATCATCCTTAACCGCACTTGAAAATATAATGTTTCCCCTCCAACTATGCCAAGTTAAATATGAGAAATGTGAATCAAGGGCTAAAGAATTATTGGATATGATCGGTTTATCTGAGCGTGCTGAACATCTACCATTCCAATTAAGTGCAGGAGAACAACAACGTGTGGCGGTAGCGAGAGCGTTGGCTAATGATCCTCCTATAATTATTGCGGATGAGCCTACAGCAAATTTGGATGCGAAAAATGCTGAGTTTATTGGAGAATTATTTGAAAACTTCCGTAAAGAGGGCAAAACTATTATTGTGGCGACTCATGATGAAAAATTAATTAAACATGCTCATCGGATTTTGATTATGGAAGAAGGAAAAATAATTGAAGATAAACGGATATATGAAGTTGAATTTAAAGAAGAAAACACAGAAATTGAAATGGAACAGGAATAAAAAATGACGTTAAACTTCGCAATTAAAGATTTATTACATTTTAAAGAACAAAC
The DNA here is from genome assembly GCA_030613185.1 of Promethearchaeum sp. Taxonomy (GTDB): domain Archaea; phylum Asgardarchaeota; class Lokiarchaeia; order Sigyniarchaeales; family Promethearchaeaceae; genus Promethearchaeum. The sequence goes on along the minus strand of JAUWMK010000085.1, from coordinate 8,813 downwards.
CAAATCACATTTGAAAACAAACTCTTCCATAATTGCTTTAGTAATATTATTTTTAAATTTAACAAATAGCATGAATCTTTTAAACGTTCATTCCCCAATATCTTACTTAACACTTACACTCTTTGAACTTATCACACAATATCATAAATTTATTGTTATTCTTATTGTAATATTAGTGTTTGTTGTAATGATAAACAGCAATCATGCAATAGTTGAGCATAGAAAAAAGGATATCGGCATTATGAAAGCGGTTGGAACTTATCCAAACCAATTATATAGTTTCTATCTCACAGAATTGCTACTTTTAGCATTTTTTTCTTTTATAATCGGTTGGGTGATAGGAATCACCTTATTTTTCATTGTTTTCATGATTCTTAATGGGAAATATATTGGACTTCATTGGTCTCCCGATAAATTCATTTCGATTGGAATTTTTTTGGGATTAATATTTGTAACTTTCGCAATAAATGGGTGGGAAATACGAAGAATAGGTCGAAAGTCGTTTAATTTTGCAAAAACGGGAAAATTTAAGGATAATATTCATGCAAAGCTGACTCCAACATGGAAAAAAATTATGATTAGATTACCTATTAGTATGAAATTATCAATCAAGAATCTTCTTAGAAAACAGAAGGATTTAAGACAGAGCCTTTCACTAATTACTATCGCCGGAATGATTATGCTAACCGGTTTAGTAGGCGTAATTGTTGTAAATAATTCCAGTGTTAATTATATTCATCAAGCTCAAGGTGAAAATATTGCAGTTATGGGATCTCTTGAAGTTATTGAAGCATTTGCAAATGGATACTCCAGATTTTCTAATGATAGCGTCCTTGAATTAAAAGAAGGATCATATACAGATATATCAAACAATATTAGCGCTATTGAAGATCAGTTATCTGCTTATTTCACGAGTTTTTCCATTGAATCGAATTTTTGGGAAAAGAGATTATTTACAGTTACCACGGTAACAGAAGATGCCGGAACAATATTGCAAGAGTATTATAACCATTCCTCTGGAGAATTGTGGGTAGAATATGTGTTTATAGGCAATACGACCAGGACCCGAGTAATCCCAATTCAAGGGATTGTGTTTAATTCAAGTATTCAACATTGGAATTATGAAGGAACTTTAATTGATATTTCAAATGGTATAGTAGTGGGGGATACTTTAGCTGGTGAACTTTACGAGAACGCATATTTACAATGGATGATATACTCAAATGTGGAAACAAATCAAACCTATCGCCATAAAATTAATGGTGTTGTGATAGATTCAATGAATATTGGAAACTCAGCCTATATTCCTTTAATAGATTTACAAGATAATTTAGGTCGGCAGAATTACAACAATTTAATATTAGTAGATTATTCAAAAGCACTTGAAAATGGAAAATATGATGAATTCTTTGAAGGAATCTCCGAAATATTAGGTGATCAATTTGAAATTATGGATTTACAACCAATTTTTATACATAATGAAAATTTTATACGTTCAAATCAAATAACAACATTAATTCTGAGTTCAGTAATTGCAATGGTAATTATTTACATCATATATCAGTTTCAACAAGGGAGATTAGAAGAAGATAAAAATGATATAGTGATTTTCAAAGCTTTGGGAGGCACTACATCAGATATTAGAAAGATGTTATTTTTCGAGCAAGCTTGGTTAATATTTGTGGGATTAACTCTTTCATTAACGGGAACTTTATTTATAATGATATTCTTCTTTATGCAAAAAGCAGAATTTCCATCCATATGGATCCCACTTGGTCTATATGCAGGAGTATATTGCTTTTTTTGCATCCTTGCTTTTATTGGAACAAGATTATCAGTAAAAAACCAGTTTAAGAAAATAAGCCAAAATCCCTTGCTATAGAATACTTCTTTTATCTATTTTTTCTTTGTTCCAATTAAATCATTTACAATATTATGAATATCTTTAACCCTCAGCATTGTTTGGGCAGGAATAATCAAAGATCTTCCGATTTTTTGAATTGAAAAGAGATTATTAATGATCGATTCCAAATAGTCAATGATATCACCTTTGAACATCTTAATTTCATATTCTTCAACCAATTCTAGAACAATTTCAGAAACAGATAATCCAGATAATCGATAATCGACAATAAATCTCTCGATTGTCTTTTTACCACAATCGCAATATGGTTTATCCTTGCAAATGCAATTGAAAATATCTTCAGACCACCTTATGATCACACTATACAACCGACGGCTTATATGAGTTCGTTTCTTTTTCCCCAAATGCTCGGAATTAACCATTGAAAGAACTGAACTTGAAAACAAATTATTGGATTTCACTTGTTGGTTTCCTTTTAGACTTAATTCAGATAATATTCGATTTGTAACGTAAACATTATTGAAAGTTTCCAAAGATTGCGCCAACTCTAACATATCGGGAGCAGGATTTTCCTCTGAAACAGGGGTTATTAGAGATTCTCGAATTTTTATCGCAGTTTTCAAGCTAAAAAACGATTCCGCTACAGCTTTTCCAAAACGAGTTGTACTTACTACCGATTTATTTCTGATAATTTCAATTAATTTATTTTTTCTCAGGAAAATTAAAGCTTGATCCAAATCAAATTCTCCATTGTATAGCATTGAATGGAAGTATTCTAATTCAGTTTTTAAAATACCCTTGTAATTTTTGTCATCTGATGAATACATCGCAATAGTTGCTAATATTTCTGAGAACTGAGCCTCTTCATTAGGATTTAATTTTAATGGTTCAATTTTTCCTTTCAATAAACGAATTGCCAATTGGTCTTCAGTATCACTTTGAGAACCAGCACTTATTTTACCCGGATTAACAAGCATATATACTTTTCCCAAATCATGTTTTTTTAAACGTCCGGCGCGACCGCTCATCTGTTCAAAATCTGCGACTGTTAGTTCCTGGATTCCCATAGTCAAATTATAAAAAATCACCATACTTGCGGGGAAATCAACACCCGCCGCGAGTGCAGCTGTAGTTACAACACAAGCAATTTTTTGCATTTCAAAACTTTTTTCAACGTATTTCCTCTGAGAATGATCCAAACCACCATGATATGCCAATGATGGGATATGATTTTCTCTTAGATATTCAGCTAATCTTTCAGTATTTTTCCGAGAATTAGTAAATACAATTGTTTGCCCACGAAAACCATAGGAAGATTTGAATTTATATTCAGATCGAACGAGATTTCTCATATTTTTAAGTTTATTATCCATACACATTACTAAATGTAGTTCTATTGGGACGGGCCGATCAGTATAATTTATCAAAGCAGTCCTAAAATGAGAAGCCAATCCTTTCGGATCTGAAATAGTAGCACTTAAATACAACAACTGGGCTTTTGGTAGATATAAACGCAACCTTCCTATCAAACCATCTAATATTATGCCCCGTTCTGAATCTGCTAACATTTGAATTTCGTCAATTACTATTGTTTTCACATCTTTTAGGATGTAAGGGCGGCCACTTCTTAGAATTATGTCAATAGCTTCATATGTTCCAACAATTATATCTGCATTTTGAAATCTACCAGAATCCTGAATTGATTTCTTACGTTTTGAAAAATGCGAAATTCCTACTTTGAGGGCAGAATTTATACCAATTTTTTTAAATTCTTTGTATTCACGATTTCTCATATTTGCCAAAGCAACAATGGGAACAATATAAAGCATTTTAGATTTAGATTGGATTTTTCCTAGCTGTTTTATATATTCTTGTTGTTCATTTGATAAATTTTGGAGATCATCGTTAATATTAAAAGTAGGTGAATATTGGCCTTTTTTGGCTATTAACGTCATTTTATTACTTAAAATTTTAGAGATTCCTGTTAATTCCCCGATCATAGTTTTTCCAGATGAAGTTGCAGAAACAATAAGTTCATCTTGATTCTCCAGCAATCCGCGTTCCAAAGCCATTATTTGAGCTGGGAGCAATTGCTCTTTTTTTTGGTTCTTATAGTAAATTTTAAGGAGATTTGGGAGATTAAAGTCATATATTGTTTGTTTTTTGCGTTTTTCATCTGATTTTTTGCTAACTTTCTTTTTTTTAACACCCACAAGAGTTGCTTCGCGATGTTCTAAGATATTAAAATTAGGTCCAAAAACATTTAAAACTTTAACTACATCATTATATTTTTTTAGGAGATCTCTTAGATACATCTTAATGGCTGAAGTAATTTTCATTGTTTTTTTTAAAGTTCTCACAATTTCTTTACCAGCACAATTTTTACAAACAAAAAATGCATGATTTTTGTATCTCGTCTTTTCATCAATCAAAGTATATTTTTTTTGTTGTTTGCATGAATGACAGAATAAGAAATTTCTTATATTTTTATACTGAATGGTGCTGCAATATTCATAAAATGGTTCCAATTTTTTTAAATAATCTAACATTTGTAATTTTTGAACCGAATGAGTTTCAGTTTCGACTATTTGATACTGATCGAGCTCATAACCTTGAGGGATATTAAGATGATTTCCAATCACAACAAATTTTGAATTAATTATAAATAATCTAAATGTTGTAGGGTCAACGGATACTAGTTCATCATCTTGAGAACTTGCTCTTTGTTTACGCTTCCAAAAAAGGAACGGCATTAAATTTCCTTTATGAGGATCAATATCCAATAATATCAACCCAACGAAAAAAGGAGTATCTTGATAACGAATTTCATTATAAAAAGTATCATCCTTCGTTAATTCAAAGCATGCAACGTCAAAATAGGGTTTATTGGGATGATCTTCATCTTTATCAATTATAATGAAATACTTCTTACGCTCCAAAATTTTTGATAATGAAGAGGGACTCATTTCTCTATCGATTTATACAATGCAACATTTTATTTCATTTTTTTCCCTAAAAGAGAACTATCGAGAAATTGAAATATATCGACTGAAAGAAAATATCCATTTCCTTCAAACCTATGGTCTCCTTTCTTAAAAATTCGATAATTTTTAGGCGGTAAATTTAATTTTTCAATAGCTTTTGCTGTCTGCGTCCAATTTACTCCACTATCATACCTGTTTGCAGCTAGAAATACTCGATCTTCATTTGGAGTAGGCTCTGTTTGATTAATTAGAACGATTCCTTCGGGCTTAAAATAGTTAATTCCAGAATATTTTTTTAAATCCAGACTATCTGTATTCATTTTTTTCAATTTACTTGACAATATTAATTGAGAAAATTTGGGAATCGAATTAAAATGCTTTTTGAGGTCATACAAACCAGATAACAAAATCAATGATTTAATGGATGGATGATTATAAGCTGCAACCGATGATTTTGCCGCCCCAAAGCTCATTCCGATTAAACCTATACTTGATTTATCAACATATGGTAAAGTACAGATTTTATCTATGAATTTTTTAACATTATACGCTCAAAAATTAAAATAATGTTGAAAAGTTTTCGCAATTTCGGGCCGATTAATCCCTCTTTTAAAAAAAAACAATACATCCTTGTGATTGCCGGAACATCACCTTTTAGACATCTGTTAGGTGAATATAAAGGGATTTTATTTATGCTGCGCAAATATGTCCAGAAATTGAATGGAAAAATAAAAAAGAGCATAATTTATACTGATACATTATTTCGTTTACGAAAAAACAAAGAATCAAAAATATTAAAGAAAGCATTTTCGATAGGGGCTTCTCTTTAATGTGAAATACCAAAGAAAATGATATAAAATTTCTATCATAAAATATATTAATGCTATCTTGCATTAATTATAGTAGAAATGGAAGAAGGAGCATTAATACAACCAAAAATCATTACTAAAGATATAATTGACATTATTATTCAAAAAATTATAGGCGCAGTTAATCCAGAAAAGATTATTCTTTTTGGTTCTTATGCAAAAGGCAATTATAACTCAAAAAGTGATTTAGATATTGCAGTTATAGTTAAAGACAGTAAAGAACCTCAATATCGTCGGGCAGTACCGATTAGATTAGCGTTATCTCATATCATATTTCCAAAAGATATCGTAGTTTTTACGGAACAAGAAATTATTGATTGGCAGGATGTTCCGCAAGCATTTATTACTACAATTTTAAAAACAGGTAAAATTATTTATGAAAAAGACAAAAAATGAGTTAATTTCATCCTGGGTTGAAAAAGGAAATAGGGACCTTATAACTGCTAAGAAATTACTCAAAGAAAGTGGTTTTAAAGATATTATTTACTTTCATGCTCAACAAGCTTGTGAGAAAATATTGAAAGCTTATTTAATCCATTTTAACAGAGAATATCCTAAAACACATGATATAGAAAATCTAATTGAACTATTATTAGGTTTTGATCCTGAATTGAAGAATTGGAAAGAAAATGCAGCAATTTTATCATCCTATGCAGTAGGTATTAGATATCCTGATTTTGATATTCCCACTCAAGAAGATACTGAAAAAGCAGTTGAATTTAGCGAGGAAATATTTAATTATATCTCACAATTATTAAAATAAGGATAGTATAGATTTTTTAATCAGTAAGGTGTTTCAAAATCAGCGTTTTTCAATTCTAATTTTTTAACCTTGGAAAATGGGTTTAAATCTAATAGGATTTTTTCAGGAATAGAGTCATCATTCATTGCTTGTTGCTCAATCCAAACACTACATGGAAGATCAACTGTTCCTTGTTGAAAAATTTCTTTTAGATTGAGATCTTTTTTAGCATTTTCAAGTTTTGTTAGTTCAACGGACACCATACCCCCACAACATGTGGTATCAACTATGGTTATTGCAAAATTCCCTTTAAATTCCTCTTTTCCTTTAGTCAGAATATAATTCATTGCTTTGTGGCTTATAGTAAGTTCGTACATATATATTTATCACCAATTTGCGAAAAATCTAAAGATAATAAAGAAAATAAAAAGATATAATAAATAATATTGATATATATCTAAGTTGAGTAAATTCTACAACATTTCATTACTTAGAAACCGAAGGCAGTTTTAATATCTCTATAAACTTGAGCGATTTGATTAAGTTTTGCTTCATCATTCATTGCTGATTCGATCCAACCAGCGCAACCACCATCTTTTACCCAATTTAAGAAAATTTCCACAGTTTGTCTATCTTCACTCATAAATTTCACATTTTTTAGTAATTTAATTCCTTAAATTCACCTTTTCCTAAAAATTTTACATATTTTAATATTTCTTCAATTTCATTCAATTAAAAAAAAAAATCCATTAGATAATTCAAAATTGCATATAGTATATGATTTTTATATTTAGAAGAAAAATAATAGAAAAAAAAGACACCTTCAATCAATAAGGTGTCATATTTGCAAATATACTAGCTATGCTAGTTATTTCGATAAAAGCTTAATGGGGGGTTTTTTTCCATTAACCGTTTAATCATCTGCAAATTTTCTACCCCGATTTAATTCTATAAATTTTTAGTATTTAAATGTTTTCCTTTAAAGGACTTTTGTTTCACTCACTGGAGTTGGTGTTTTTATTACCAAAAACTTAAAAATTGCTTCAGAATTTTCAGAATTAAAAAGGGTGTGGACAATCTTAGCAGGGCTGAAAATCAAATCATCCTTTTTCACTTCTTTAACTTCATCCCCGATTTCAACGCCCCCATTTCCTTCAAGGATATAGAAACAAGCATCAACGGGAGTAATGTGCTTTTTTAACGATTCACCAGGTTTCAATTCAATATGGACGATAGAAGCATGTTTAAATGCCAACATTTTCCGTACAAGAACTTTATGAGGTGTATCGGAGCAGTTTATATTTTCAAGTTCAATTATTTTCATAATTTTTTTTTTGCTACAAATTTAAAAAGGATTGGTATTAAATTTAAAAAGATTTTTCTTGTTCTTCTTTATAGGAAATAATTATCTCATCTAATAAAGATTCCATCCAAATCGGTAATTTTAAACCTCGAATATACCTTCTTATATTAAATCTGCGGCTTTTTGCATTTGGAAATCTCTGTATTCGATGTTGGAGATATTCAATAATTACATCATTTTTCATTGCATCTACCAAAGGTTCAATTAAATCAGAATTATCAAAAACATCCAAAGTTTCTTGAGCGACAACAGAAATTCCCCGTTCAGGATGATTCAACACACTTATTATTGCCGGAATTGACACTGGATCTTTAATTTTTGATAAAGATTCTAGAGAAATTAAAACTAAATCGTTAGAGTTCGATTTACAAAAATCAATTAATGGTTTCACCGCAGTTTTACATCCAAAATCCCCCAAAATATAAACAGCCGCTGCTTGAACCTCAATTGCATCATCATCTAATAAAAACAGCAATCTTTCCACTATTTGAGGTTTATTAAAATGGCCAACACTTAAAATCGCATTTTCTCTTACCTTAGGATGAGGATCATTTAAAGCCTTGAGTAAAATTGGAACAGAATTTTTATCTGCCAACATCCCAATTGCATCTACTGCATTAAACCGATCTTCCCAATTTTCAGAATCAATGAAGGGTTCGAGCGCGCTCGAAGCGGTAGTATCTCCAATATTAGCTAATGCAGACATAACTGTTTGCCTAACTTCAAGATTTTCATCATTTAATGTATTAATTAATGAAGCAACTATTCGTTTGTCCTTAGTAGTTCCAAGAATTTCTGCAGCGTGTTTTTTTACTTCACTATCTTCATCTTTTAATAAGTTTGAAACGGGTAATACTATCTCTTCTCCAAAAAAATCGGGTTGCAACAAAATATCAAGAATCGTCAATTTTACATCGGCATCCGGAATTAATAAGGCTTTAATTAGAGAATTTAAAGCGTCTTTTTTTAAAGAGTGATTACTTAGAGCATA
>JAUWMK010000166.1 GCA_030613185.1 Promethearchaeum sp. | reverse complement strand
ATAAGGTTTTTCTTTATTTTATGGATTAAGCATAAAGGAGTAGTTAAACATGCAATAAATCATATTTAAGTCGAGAGCTTGAATTAATTAAAAATAATTAAAAAATATAGTATTTAAATTAACTTGTAAACTTAAGAAATTTCACAAAATATAACAGCTACTTGAATTATTACTTTGACAAACAGCCAATCTCAAACCTCTATATCGAAGCGATTGAAAATGGATTAATTGTTGTCTTTAGAAGCTATAAAGGATTTTTGAAATTTCTTCCAGTTTTTTCAGAATCAGAAATAAATGATATTAAGCAAATTTTCATGAATCGTGAAAAAAATTATTTTAAAATTTCTGATGATTTTCCAAACAATTCATTTCCGAAAAACGGGCTTGAAATATTTTTTTCTCCTATTTCAAAGAATTCTAATGATTTAGTAGATCACCTATTTCTGCATTTTAAGAGCCTAAATTTTAAGGATGCTGATATAAGTCGAAAAAATAGTTTTAAAGTAACAGTTAAGTTCAAAAGCTTGGATTCTCTTATTGAATACAGGAATTTTATTGAATATTTTATTAATCGAAAAATTAATTCGGTTGATGAGATAATTAATTGATAATGCCAAAAGCATTAGTTATATTTGGTTATGATAAACCAAATCGTTATACTTGGAGTATTTTAATGGGTTATCTGGAATCTGATCCAATTCTTATGGAACAATATTCCTTCCATCCATTACCTTTTCATATTTACAAATCTCATCATCATCAAGATTATTTTGAAAATATAGATTTTAAAAAATATGATTTTGTTATTTTGGCATTTTCGCTACTTTCAGTTCAAATACCTCAATTTGAAGAGTTCAATATAAATCACAGACAATTTTTTAATATATTCCATCCAAAAATTATAACTATTGTTGGTGGTTCTCATGCAGCAGCATCTCCTGAAGAGTTTTCAAAATTCAAGATTGATTTCATAATTCCTGATGAAGGAGAGTATGCTTTTTCTCAAATTCTTCATGTTTTATTAGAGAAATCGAAAGATAAAATTGAATCAGAGTTAATACCGGGATTAGCAAGAGGATTTCCAATTTATATTCCTGCAAATCAACCTAAATTAGTAGAGGTTGGCAAATTCCCTCCATTTTCTGCAAAATTTCGTTTATTTGGGCCCATTGAAATCTCTAGAGGGTGTCCTTTTAAATGTAAATTTTGTCAGACAGGTAATCGTGCTGATAAAATGCGCCATGCTTCAGTTGACAATATAGTTAAGTGGGTAAAGATCGCCAGTGAAATAAAATTCGATAAGGTTTGGTTTTTATCTCCAAATTCCTTTGGATATGGTTCAAAAAATGGGGTTTCTCCTAATATAAACGCGCTCTATGATTTACTTTCCCAGATTCATGCAATTCCTGCAATAAAAGGAATATATTTCGGAACTTTTCCAAGTGAAGTTCGTCCAGAATCAGTTACTCGTGAAGTTTTAGAGGTGATTACCCCATTTATTTCAAACAAGAAAATTCTTATTGGTGCTCAATCAGCTTCAAATCGGTTGTTACGGAGTATTCAAAGAGGTCATACATTTGAACAAGTTAAAAAAGCAATTTCCTTCCTAAGCGAATTTAATTTTAATATAGATTTAGATTTTATATTTGGGCTACCTGGAGAAAATTTGGAAGATATTAAAGAAAACATTAATTTTTTCAATGAAATCCTAGATGGAAAATATAAAAACGTGAAAATTCATACTCATACATTCATGCCCTTACCTGGAACGCCTTTTTCGAATGAACCACTAGGAAAAATCGACTCAGAAATTATGAAAATTGTTGGAAAATTAACAAAACTTGGAAAGGCATTCGGATCACACTTAGCACAAGCGAAAATTCAAAAAACTCGATATTCGAAATAAATTATTAACCAACAAAATCTAATTTTAAAGTAAGAATGAATAATACGGTTGTAATTGCAGAAGGAAATAATGCAACAGAGTCATTAAATATCGGACTTAATCTTTTAGGTGGTTTATCAAAATTTCTTTCTAAAGAAGATCGTGTCTTAATTTTGATTGATCTTCAATGTCCTTTTACAAATCCTTCTTCGATTAATCAAGAGACTTTTAATGTGTTACTTAGCAACATTAAGTTAATTGGAGTAACCAAAATTCAAATTCTTCCAGGTGTAATGTGGGGTATAGATCAGAAAAAAGCTTTGAAATCCTTGGGTTTGGAAGATATTATTCAAAATTATGATGCCACATCAATAACTTACGAAGAACTCTATAAATTTTCAGCGCCTATAATAGATGAAGTTACAAAAATAATTTGTTTATCGCAAATTAAAACTGAACCATTATGGAAATTGACTTGTTCTTCTTTCTTGATGTGGTATTTAAAGGCCCCTAAAAAAAGATGGAAAAATATATCGAATTATAATAAGGATTATGAAGATGAACGAGTTCAACAAGTTTTTGAATTTTTAGAAAGAAAAATTCCAACTTTATACATAAATGATTGTTATTTTGTTCTAACGGGAAATGGTCCAATTGCATGGAACACTACAAAAAGTGTTACAACTAAGAAAATAATTATATCCAATAATATTATGGCTGTTGATTGGGTTATGTATGAACATTTTGGATTGGATCCAACCATTAATTTATTTCTAAAAAAAGCTTCAGAATTAAATCTAATTGATAAAAAATCAATTAATATAAAATCCGAAGTAAAAATACAAAATCCTTCAATAAAATTTGCAGAAACAGAACCAACCAATATAAATTTAAAAGGATTAACTATATATTCAGGAGAATTAAATAGCACTGAAAGATATGCTTTATTACAATTCCTTTTCATGATAAAAAATCTTCTATTTAAAGATTCATCAAATTTTGAGAAATGTGTAATAATTGCGGGAAATAATCCCCCGGATCCTGATATTTGTTGTGATATTATAGTTTTTGGAGACTCAGCAATAAAATCTACAAAAAAATATAAATTTAGAGCAATTAATGAGAAACCATCAGAAATTATTAATTTAATGGGATTTGAAATAGGTGCTGGTGAAACTTTAGAAGGCGATGAGTTGGAAAAAGCAATCCTAATTCAACAAAGAAAAATCCGTCAAAAAATTGAAAAAACTAGAAAAAAATATAGTGGATTAATAGCTACTTTAAATAATATTGTGCAAACTTCTGATGTAGATGCCAAAAGCGACAAAGAAGAAACAAAACTTAAATTGCAAATGAGAATGGAATTAAAAATCAATAAATATCAATATCAAATTGAGAAATTAAGAACAAATATAATTGTTAAGCATAAAAAACAATCCATTAAAAATGAAATATTAGATTTAGTTCTAAACAAAAGAGTATTGGAAATTCCTGGAAATCCTCCACTTGGATTGGATCCTTTAATTTTTTTAACCCATTTTTGGAAAAATAAACAAATACCAACATTAAACCTTTTTATTAAGATCTCCAGTGAATATTATATATTCCCGAAATATAATAAGGGAAAGATAAATGAAAATTTAAGAAATTTAAGGAAGAAATTGAAAAAAAGAGAGAAAGAAAAAAATAGACCATTAAAATCGAAAAATAAATCCGAACTGAAGAAAATCGGACATGAATTGAAAAGTAATTTGAAAAATCTTGAAAAAAATTACAAAAAAAACGTAAGAATAATAAAAAAAAAAAATGTAATTATAGGTGATAAGAATGAGTAGTGATCCTATGACTGAAATCTTGAATGATTGGAAGAGAATTTTAACTGGGGCACAAGGATATACTATTAATAAAAAATTTCTCAATCTTGGAGCTAAAATACCTTTTATTTCTTTAGATATTGATATCAAATCCTTTTATTTCCTTTGGGTAGACTTATATCCTCTATTTATGAACTCTAATTCAAATTCAATTGAATTGATTGTTGATAATAATGATAAAATAAGTAATTGCATCCTTCATAAATCAAATAAAGATGGTATGTACATAGAAGCCATAAAGATAGAAGTTAATAAATTACCAAATTTCTCTACAAATTTAAGAAATGTTAATGAAATCTATAATTCACTACAAGTTTGGGTAAAACAAGCATATAATGTCGATATAGGAAATATAAGGATAATTCCTTTAACTATGATAAACGATTTCATTTCAATTCATGAGAAATATTTCAAAAAAGGGATTAATTATGGCTTTTTAAAGATGATTGGAGAATATATCGATATTATTGTTAAAAATCGAAATCAACAATTGCTATTATGCTATCCTCCTTCTCCTTTATTGGAATTTCTTAATAACTTCTATGAATATTTTGTGAATTTTTCTTACATTGATATCATGAAAACTCTTAGAAGTTATTTACCGAAGTCTAAAATGACAGTAACCCTTAGACTGAAAGAATACTCTGCATTTCTTTCTTATTTCATTAATATTTCCCAATCGAGAATTTCGTTTGAATTCATACCAATTCCGGATTATGTCTTTTCCAAAAACATTACAGATGAAATAGAAAATAATATCCTTAAATTCTTGAAAAAAGACTGTAATACTAAGCATAATTTAATTTTCCAATTAGATTATATAACAGAATTAATATTTGAGGTGATTCAATCCCAAATTCCTATCCAAAAGGATAGATTTCTTTTAATTGAAGAAAAATTTTTGAATTTCTATCGAAATATCGGAATTTCATGGGATATGGATCCTAAACCCTATATATATAACAATAATCTTAGATTTTGGATTTATTTCCTCGGTTTTTATATTAATCCACGAAAGTTATCGTTTTGGTCAATACCTACACTCACACAATCGTTTTTAAGTATGTTTTTCAATTTAACTGGAGATACATTATTATTAACAGGTAAGAAATTTCCAAATTTGACGAATGGTAAAAAAATCGATAAATTGAATGGTTTCAAGGTTTCATTGATTGATGGAATGGTCGAGAAATTTCAATACATCCATGATAGCGAACTTCAAGATATTCTTGAGATAACTAGAAATGAAATTCTTAGGTATTCAAAGGAAGAAAAATCAAAGATCAATAGATCATCGATTCTTTCTAAAATAAGAACTGAGTTTTCTGAGAAAATAGGGTTTGTTTCTTCTGTCGTTTGGATAAGTGATGAAATGATTTCTAAAATCACTAAAATTCTTTTTATCGATTTTCATAAGCATAATCGATTTTCAGGAAGAAAATTGGTCAGGATCCTAAATTCTTTTAGAAAAAATCGATATTTCTCGGTTTTCCCAGAGAATCCTCTTTATAAAAGTGTGAAAAAGCAAAATTCTCTCCAATTTTTAAAGAGTATTACACCAATCTTTACAGATTTGCATGAATTCTAAAAAATAAAAAAAAAATCAATCACGTAAACACGGCTTACGAGCAGCTAAGGTTGCATCCAATCTCCCAATTTCTGTATTATATGGCCCTTTTTTAAGATATTCTGGATTTTTTTCTGCTTCTTCATAAATTTCCAACATAGCTTCAATAAATTTGTCTAATTCTCGCTTATTTTCAGTTTCAGTTGGTTCAATAAGCATAGCTTCATGAATTATTAAGGGAAAATATATTGTAGGAGCATGAATACCTCGATCAAGCAACGCTTTTGCAACATCCTCAGAATTAACACCATTGGGTAAGTTGGCATCAACAAGAAATTCGTGCATGTTGATTCGGTCATAGGGAATAGTAAATTTATGTTTAATTTGGGTTCTGATGTAATTAGCATTCAAAACTGAATTTTGGGCAGCATTTTTTATCCCATTCTTACCTAGTGCCAATATATATGTATATGCTTTAACTAAAACTCCAAAATTACCCCAAAAACTCCTTATTCGACCGATTGATTCTCCTTCATTTTCGACACATGCTAAACCTCTTTCATTTTTGATTACCTGAGGGCAGGGTAAATAGTTAATTAAATCCTTTTTGACACCAACAGGACCTGCACCGGGACCGCCACCACCATGCGGAGTTGAAAATGTTTTATGTAGGTTTAAATGTATGATATCAAATCCCATTTCACCTGGTTTTGCAATTCCCATGATTGGATTAAGATTTGCACCGTCATAGTAACACAATCCACCATATTTATGAACGATTTCAGTGATTTTATCTATATTTCTATCAAAAACTCCAACTGTATTTGGATTAGTTAACATTAAACCAGCAACATCTCCTCCTTTCATTGCAAATTCAAGCTGATCTAATGGTAATTCACCATTTTCATCGGATTTTATTTCAATAATTGAAAAACCGGCCATTGCAGATGTAGCAGGATTAGTTCCATGAGCACTATCAGGGACAATAATTTTATCCTTCTTTATTCCTTTTATTTCAAAATATTTCTTTATGATCAGAATACCTGTTAGTTCTCCTTGGGCACCTGCTGCAGGATTTAAAGTAAAAGCATCCATTCCGCATATTTCACAAAGTTGTTGGCCAAGATTATAAATTAATTCGATTGCTCCATCATTTTCTTCTTGCAATGGGTGAATTTTTAAAAATCCCGATAGTCTTGCTGTAACTTCATTGATTCTAGGATTATATTTCATTGTGCAAGAGCCTAAAGGATAGATCCCGCTATCTACACCATAATTCTTGTGAGCCAAATTAACGTAATGACGCACAATTTCAAATTCTGGAACATCTGGTAAGTTAATTTCTTCATTTCGTTGAAGAGATTTCGGAAGTATAGTATCAAAATCAATACTCTTGATATCCATTTCTGGTGTGAAATTATTTATTAATGCATTATATCCTTTTTCAAAAATTAATTGTTTTCGAGTCATTGTGCAGCCTCCTTCGCAATCTGTAAGAATTTATTAATATCTTCTTTTGAATTCATTTCAGTTACACAAATTAGGATTTCATCCTTTCTATCAGGAAAATAATGGGATAGTTTTAGAGGTGGTAAAATATTATCATCTTTGCATTTTTTTATTAATTTATTGATGTTTGGACATTTTACAATGAATTCATTGTAGGTTGGTTTGGTATTTAGAACTTTATATCCTGAGATTTGTGATAATGCTTGTTTTACATGATTAGCTTTTTGAAAATTTTGCATTGCGACATTTTTTAACCCAGTTTTACCCAAAGAAACCAAATAAACTAAAGAAGCAATCATGATTAATGCTTGATTTGAGCATATATTAGAGAGTGCTTTTTCACGTCTTATGTGCTGTTCTCGAGCCTGAAGTGTTAACACATAACCTTCTTTTTCACCATGTAGTTCTTTTGTTAAACCTATCAATCTTCCAGGCATTTTTCGCATATATTTTTTTTTCACAGATAGAATTCCTAAATTTGGTCCTCCAAAAGATGGGTGCATTCCCACACCTTCGGCAACAAAAATATCAACATCATTTTTTCCGGGGGGGTTCAGCTTTCCTAAACATGTAGGATCACTCATGGCTTGAATGAGTAAACATTTTTTTGTTTTGGACCGAATTTTTTTGGCAACTTGACTAATGTCCTCAATATCTCCAAAGAAATTGGGGCTTTGAATTAGAACTCCAGCAATCTCATCAGTTAATTTATTATCAAGCTCATCTAAAGGAATTGTTTCTGTTTCAATACTGCGACCCCAACAATATGTCTGAACAGTTTCAATGTATTCGGGATGAATTCCCTCAATAAGGAGTATTTTTTTCTTTTTGGTTACAAAAAATGCCATTGTTGCAGCTTCTGCCAGCGCAGATGCACAATCATACATACTAGCATTAGTTATGTCCATCTCAGTTAATCTCGATATCGCAGACTGGTATTCATATATACTTTGGAGCATTCCTTGGCTTATTTCTGCTTGATACGGTGTATAAGCAGTGAAAAACTGGCTTTGACTAATAATGGAATCAACCAGCGATGGAATGTAATGATAATAAGAACCAGCTCCCAAAAATGAAGTGTTATATATATGATTTTTTTCAGAGAGTTCGGTCAAATTTTTAAGAAGGTCCGATTCTGATAAACCTTCGGGAAGATTTAGCTGTTTTATTTTCAAATTATTTGGAATATCTACATATAAATCATCTAAATTCTCCACTCCGATTTTTTCTAACATAATTCTAATAGTTTCTAGATCATGTGGAACGTAATCCATTTTTTTTTCCTCTAAATACGATTAATGTATATGTAATAATGAAAGTAAATAAAAAAAAAGTCTTAAAATTTGGTTATTTTATAAGGTTGCTTGATAAGCTGCAGCATCTAATAAGCCATCTGCTTCAGAAGGATTACTCATTTTAACTTTAAAGATCCATCCATTTCCATAAGGACTAGAGTTGACCGTTTCCGGTTCATCTTCCAAATTTTCATTAACGGCAGTTACTTCTCCAGAAACTGGCATAACTACCTCTCCCACTGCTTTTGAGCTCTCGACATTAGCTGCAACAGCTCCTTTTTCTAATACTCCAGTATCAGGTAATTCTACAAAAACGATTTCGCCTAATTGGTCTTGGGCGTGGTCGCTAATACCAACTGTAGCAATGTCACCCTCAATTTTAACCCATTCGTGAGTAGCTAGATATTTTAAATCGGTTGGAAATTCCATAATTTTCACTTTTTAATTTTTTATTTATAAAAAAAATTTGATAACGTTTTTATTAATAATTTTGGTAATTTTAATTTTTCTTATTAATTTTTCTTCCCACGAGTATAAAATGGTGTTTTAACTATTACTGCCCGTTTTTTCTTACCCCGGATTAAAATATCAAGCTCAGTCCCCATTGTTTTATAATCCGAATTAATTAAAGCTAAACCAATAGTTTTATTTAAAGTTGGAGCATAAGTTCCAGATGTGATAAAACCAATTTCCATTTCATCCTTTAACACTTTATATCCAGCTCGAAGAATACCTTTATCAAGTAAATTCAATCCAACACTAATCCTTTTGGAACCTTCACTTTTTTGTTTAAGTAGAACCTCTTGACCAATGAATTCAACTCCTTCTTTTTCCTTGACAACCCACCCTAAATTAGCTTCAATTGTTGTAATTTCGTTATTGATATCATTGCCGTACAAAGCATAACAACATTCTAAACGCAATGAATCCCTCGCTCCAAGACCAATAGGTTTTGCTCCAGTATCCAGAAATATTTGATAAAGTTTGGTTGCATGCTTATTTTCACATGATATTTCAAATGAAGCTAGTGAATCCGACCAATCATCTTCACCCGAATAACCTGTTCGTGAACAAAAAATCGGAATTTCTTCTGAGTTTACGATTATATTTGTATAACACCATCTAAAACGCTTAATTTGTGTTAAATCCTTATCTGTCATTGGATTTAATAACTTTAAGGTTTCTGGTCCTTGAAAAGCAAATCTAGTGCGTTCCAAAGAAAGATCTGTTATTTTAACCTTATATTCCCCGATGTGTTCTTTTAACCAATTGAAATCCTTTCCATCAGTTTCCAAGGTTTGAGCATTAGCAATAATTCTAACTTTTTCAGCAGATTCTCGATAAATATAGAGATCGTCAACTACTGTTCCATTTGAATAGCACATATGTTGATATTGAGCAGCAAAATCTCCAATTCCGATACTATTAGTCATTATGTGTTTAAGAAATGGTATACAGTCAGGACCCTCGAGCATAAATTCCGTCATATGGCTAATATCAAAAATTCCAGCATGTTCCCGCGTCCAAATATGTTCTTCAATAACTCCTTCAAATTTAACGGGCATTTTCCAATCTTCGAAGTTAACAAGCTTAGCACCTAATTTTTCGTGCATTTCGCTTAAAGGTGTTTTCCGTATGTTGGTTTCTGTCATTGCAATAACCTACTTGAAATAGTTCAGAATCCAAATTAAAATTGTCTCTTCAAAATTTGATGTTAGTTCCATATTTTTCGCTGAAGCAAATTTGTTCGATAGGTTTT
>JAUWMK010000060.1 GCA_030613185.1 Promethearchaeum sp. | reverse complement strand
AATAGATACAACAGAAATAATTACTAAGGGAATAATTGCATATGGGATCCAGCTATGTATTCTGAATATAGCTGTATCGCTGACCTTGTTTCCACTTTCATCTGAAATAATAATCGTAATATTATGATCGCCTTTTGGCAGGTCATCTGGAATATTGTAATTAATTGGGGCTCCATTGGTTAAAGTTGTTGTTGATACCATTTCTATTCCATCTAACTTAATTGTATAATTGGATGGGTGCACATCAAAGGCAGTCCATAGAATTTTTACATTTTTGTACACGTCAAATTTAAAGATGTCTTCTGGAATATCTCTAATAAATGGAGCTTCAACATCAGGAAAAATTGAATTTACTAATGGAAATTTATCTTTTCTAACACAAGAAAAATCATGATAACCTATTTCATACGGAACATTCCAAATTGTTCCGTCATTTGATGAATCTGGGTATTTGAGAACATAATCATTACCCCAATAATTTCCCATTGAACCATTATCCCATTGATTATCGAAGCAAACTGGTTCTGGTCCTTCAACCCATGTATCTGTTGCATTACCCCAATAAACTTTATACCACTCAGTTACAGCTTGATAATATTGATTTCCACAGATAGAATTTAAAAAAAATGTATTATTGAGAGAATTTTTTACATAAAATCCATAAACGTGTCCATAACATACACTATTCCAAAAAAAAGTGTTATTATTCGCATAATCCAGATTTATTCCATTTCTATCGTTATAATTTACATTATTCAAAGAAAGAGTGTTATCATTCGAATATTCCATGTTTATTCCAGTTCTATCATTATAATTTACATTATTCGAAGAAAGAGTGTTATTATTCGAAAGTTCCAGAGAGATTCCATCATGATAATTTTCATTGAAATTATTCACTGATAGAATATTGTTGGTAGAGTTATGCAATATAATTCCATTATTTTCATTAATACTAGCATTATTCCATGAAAGAGTGTTGTTGGTAGAGTCTTGCAATATAATTCCATTAATATTATTTTTAGCATTATTCCGTGAAAGAATGTTGTTGGTAGAGTTATGCAATATAATTCCATTAAGATTTCCCGCTAGGATATTATTATTGATTTCAACATTTGAAGTGTTATTTAGGTAGATTCCATAATAATCGCGATTATGTCCTTCAACTGTACAATTCTGGATTAAAAGATAAGCATCCGTATTTCTAATAGAAATTCCATGGGCATAACTGCTATCAATGGCTAAATCTTCAATAATATAGGGAATAGCATAAGTTCCATTACCACTAAATCCTTCATTACTAACAAAGGTTGCCAACTCAGCATTCCCATTAATTGAGATCGTAGTATGGTTTCCCGCTGAAATTGGGTTATTAAAATTGTTTGAACAGATATTAGAATGCGTTTGAATTTCTAAATTCTTAATCCCAGCAAATTTAGGTGCTATTAAGGTAAAAAATATCGCCGCTATCAATAGAACATGGATTATTTTTTTCTTTTTCATTTTTTTTAACACCTTTTTTGTATGAAACACTAATATTAGAATTACTAATTCGGATTTTTAAAATTATGCAGAATCAATTTCTAACTCTTTGATGATGGTAAATGAATTAATGAATCGATATATTCGAGAAATTAAAAATAAATAAAAAATTTTGTTCGCTTCTTAAATTATTTTTGATTTATTTAATCATCTTTGAAGGCAATTGACCCATTTTCTCCTTTATAAATTCCCGCCGTTCTCCACGGGACTTCATTGCTTCTATTTCCGATGAATGCATGTCCAACACAATTTTCCGTTGCATAAATGCATAAAATCCATCATACATTGGAAATTCTTTCTCAAGCGCCTCATGATCGGAATTACATAATAAAGGCATCCCGCTTGCAATAACCTCTTAAATCCATGCTAAAGGTTCGCGTTCTAATCCTCCTGATGTGTCTACCGCTCGAACCACTTTTTGTAATTCTACTAATGCCGTATCTTCGAATAAATTATATTTTCTTACAATCGCATCAAATATACAGTGCTTAATGTCGCCCTCTTCATAATGATCCAATTTAATTCCAGTCCCCGTACCAAAAGGGATCGCCCCTGTTTTTTCAACAAAATCCATAATTTGTTCACGGGGAAGGAAGATAAATTGCGCTCGGGGATTAATAAAAGGCCGAATTAACCAAGGACAAGCCACCCCACCAACATGAACATAATCTCGTGTAATTCATAACATCTTAATCTATATCATTAATGCTGGCAATGTTTAACACTTTATTCTCGAAAGAAAACGTGAAGAAATTAGTAAAAAATTTTGATGGTTAATGAAATTTAAGGGCTTATTTGCCCTCGTTTCGTGAGATGATCAACCTGGTCAACTCGGTAAAAGAATCGTCAACATTCGTCCCATCTTTCGCCGAAGTCTCAATATAAATCGAATCCTCATCGTCGGCATACTCTTGACACTCTTCGCGATCGATAACCTCTCCAACCTCCGGTATGAGATCCACTTTATTGCCGATTAAAACGAATGGAATATCACCCGCAAATTGCTTCACCTCACTCCGCCAATTTTTTACATTATCCCAGGTGGCTGCACGGGAGAGATCGAATACTAATAATACGCCAGAGGCGCCTTTATAGAAGGTGGTTCGGATGAATGAGAATCGTTCTTGCCCGCCGATGTCCCAAATACTCAGAACGGCGCTTTTGCCTTCCTCATAGGTGACCTCTTTGGTTAGGATGTCCACTCCAACGGTGAGTTTGTAGTCTCTTTCGAATTTTGATTTTATGAATCTGTGAATTAGACTAGTTTTTCCAACGGCTGCGGGACCGCACAGTAGAATTTTTAATTTATAGTTTGACATTATAAGTCGCCAGTGATTTGGTATGGAATTTTTTTTTATAGTTTAGTATTATGATATTATTTTTCAATATTTTAATTATTTATGTATTATATTTTCTGTATTTTAATTTATATGTATATGAATAATTAAACAGCCTTTTCCTAAATAATTTCATTATCATCAAGAAATAAAAAACAAGAAAAACAAGAAAAACAAGAAAACTAAAAAAAACAAGAAAAACAAAAAGAGCAACAATCAAAATAAAGCCGTGAATAGAACGGATTTTGTTGGTTTAAATGTTATTTTGATTGCGGTATATAATGACTTGGATATTGTGGATGATGTACCATAAAATAATCAGTCCTAGCCCGATTAATAGGGCGAAAAATAGCCATTCTCCACAAAATTGTTCGATTCTTTCTGGTGTAAATCCGTTTATCAGTGCATCGAACACAATTACTCCCGCCCCGAACACAATTATTCCTATTGCGACGATTGTATATAGGGCGATTACAAAAATTGGCCTTTGTAAATCTTTAGTGCTATAATTTTTTACCATTTAGATACCTCTGCGGTGAGATTTAATAAAAAGTTTTAAGATAAAAATGAATTTGTATGAAATTCAAATAGACAACAAACAGCCAGACAAACAGATATAGAGGGAAATTGTTAATTTGTAATCTGTGTTAAACTTCTTTGGGCTTCAATTTTTATCCCTGGTAGTACATTTTGTTTAAGGATGTTTTCTAAAAATGCAATTACTTTTGCATTCGGGAAGCTTTCGAGGGCTCTGACCACTTTCCATGTCAAAAGGTCATCTTTCGGGTATTTTACAAGCATGTGCCAAAGGATTGCTAATGATCTTTTATTCAAAGTGTAGAATGAAATGAAACCAATTGCATCGATAGCCTCCAAAAATTGTTTTCGTTCTCCGTTTAGGGCAATTTCTTCTAAAAATGGCAGGGATTTTTCTCCTATTCTGATGATGGTGCGCGCAATAATATCTCTGGGTAATGGATAATTTTTTTTTAAGAATTTTTTTTCTGGGACAGTCTTGTATTGATTTGTTCCAATTTTTCCCAATAAAGGGATGAGGTATGGCAATGAGATCTCTCCAAATGATGCTAAAGTTTCAGTTAGAGCGATTTTAGTATATAATTTATTCTCTTTTTGTAGAGCTTCGCATAAAGATTGGGCAATTTCTGGTTGTTGGAATTTTTTTTCATTTTTTATTAATTTTGCACCAATTGTTCTTTTATGCGGTTGTTCATCATTCAATAAAGCGAGTAGTTCTTGTTTACTGGATTTGTAGGATTTAGAGGATTTTATATATTCCTTTACATCCTCATCGTCAACGTGGCCTCGTTTTTTTAATTCAATAGGGGAACTTTTCATACTTCAGAAAAATAGTAATATTTCTTCAAAAATAAGTGAGAGCCAAATAGATTTATTAGATTTCTCCAATTTAATATTTCTGAAGATTAATATTTCTAAAGATTAAGCGGGATGGTTTTAAGTTTTTTATGCATTTCCTGCAATATTTGGCGGAATGGTTTCCGGTTTGAAACGAATGCTTCATAATCATCATCAAATTCCGATTTAAATGCGTCGATAAGTTTATCTGATGTTTCATTTAGGATTTTTTCAAGAACTGTGTGCATTTTATAGATTGTGTTTCTGAATTGGTAGTCTGTCATGATTAGGATGGAAGCATCAAATGCTTTCCCCCGGGCTTCTTTTAAATTCTCAATCTGGAATAGAAAAACAATGCCCAGATATTGATCTGCAATGAAGGGGTGGAAGTTTAGAGTTCTGTGTGTTGCCCCGCGCACTTCATTAACCAGTAATAGTAATGATGCGGTCGAATATTTAAATATAATGTCGTAATCTATGTCTTCCCACCATCCTATTGGTTCTGGGCCTAATTTTCGCGCCGCTGAAAATATGCTAAATTTGGCTAGGGATCCCAATGAATTCTCGAAAGTTCTTGGATATTCCTGAGCGAGTTGTTCTGAATATTTTGCGGAAAACAGTTCAAACATTGATAGGATTATGTTTTCTTTTTCATTGGTTAAAAGTATTATAATTACATTATCCGTTACTCTGAAGAAAACTACTGGAGCCTTAAAGAAGGATGATCCTGCAGGAATTTGGTCTTTTAATAGTTTTTTTAATATTGGGAAAGTTTTTTTAAGAACTTCGCTTTTGATGGTTGTTTTCAGGATTGTGCCGTCTGAGAGTGTTATGGCATATTTGGACATTGTTTTTTCAATAAATGCAGCACAATCATTAATTATCATTATAGTTTCTCCCTTTTTTCTCTTTTCTTCTTTTCTTTTTTGAATTAATTTTGTAATATTTTTTTCTTTTTTTTTTCCAAATTTTCTCTTGTTTAAGTCAATTATATTTTTTTTAGCCTAAAAAATATTTCAAACCCTAGAATAACAAGAAAAAAAGCCTAATTAAAATTATCTGAAAATTGTTGATATAGTTGAAATATTTAAAATAGCTCAAATAACTGAAATAACTGAAATGACTGAAATAACTGAAATTTAATATTATAATAAGTTTATTTTATAATAAGGATATCTGGGAATTCGTGTGGGAAATGGTTGATGAAACACTGTTAAATTTGGCTTTTGAATTAACTGATGAGGCCGAGGGTTATTTGGATAATGGGGATTGCTCTGAAGCGATTTTAAAATTCCAACAAGCGCTGGATTTATTTCAAAAAGCGGGTTTAGATGCAATAAAATTTGAAAAAGCACGGCAAATGATTTTAAAACGTCAGAAAAAGGCTATTGATCTTGATCAAGATAAAAAGAGAGAAAAGAGAGAAAAGAAAGAAAAGAATAAAATAACTGCCCAAAATGGAGAAGTATCAATATCTTCTGCCATAAAACCGGGTGAGGATCAAAATTTAGTCAATGATGGTCTTGAACTTTTGGAAGAAGCTGAAGATTTGTTAGATGCTGGGAAATATAATGAAGCGCTGCAAAAGTTCTATTCTGCCTCAGAAATATTAAAAAATGCGGGGTGGTCTCAAGAACAATTAAAAAACATTCAAAACATTATAAAAACCATTACAGAAATGCTTCAGCAACCAGGACAATTTGAACAATCTGAACAACCTGAATCAGGACTAGAACCAAGACAAGAACCAAGACAAGAACCCACACGGCCTAAATCTTTGTTCGTTCCTACATTTATGAAAACCAACCAAGGAGATATTGTTCAACCAAATCATAAGCATGCACAATCTAAAGATCGCGCTTATATTCCAAGTTATTTAAAAGTTCAAGGTGAACAACCAGATTTTGTCCCTGAACAAGAAAGAAGACACCAACCTCAAAGAGACCAAAAATTGCAATCACAATCTGGTTATCAACCATCTTTTCTTAAATCGGGTCAAGATGATTATACTCCAACCGAAATATCGAATTTGCAAAAAAGCAGAGAAAAATCTAAAAAATCATATATTCCGACTTTCGCTAAACAAGAAGATGCATCTGCTGAATTTGATGGCAAGAGTGTGAAAAAAGCAATAAATCTTGTTCAAGATGGGAAACCTGTTGATTTCAACGAGATCTCTGCAAATCTTGCTGAAAGTGAGCATAAAACTTCTTCAAATTCATCAATATCTCCCACTTCTCCCTCTTCTCCCTCTTCTTCAATTACACCAAATACTCCAATGTTTGTAATTGTTGAAAAGAGAAAATCTGTTGAAATAAAAGCTCAAAACATGATAGAATTATTTAAGAAAAAACGAGATGAGCAAAATTCAAATCTGGAATCGGTTTTTGGTATCATTGATAAGATTCATGATAATGAACAAAATCGAAATTTCAATCTTGCACTTACGCAATTAAATAGTGGAATAGAAAAAATAAAACAAATCTCTGGTTGGACGGATCAAGCAACAGTTTTATATGCATGGTTAATAGTTTTGAAGGAAAAACAACGGATTAATTTTGATCCTAGGGATGAAAATATTATATTTGATTTTGGAAAAATTCGAAGTGATTTTAATAAAATAATGGAAGACTCATTAGCTCTTTCGTCCAGCGAGGTTACAATCTCATTTAATGATCTAATTAACCAAGAATTAACATCAAAACAGCTTTATAAAAGTAAAATAGAAAATGATTCGGAAATTCAAGATATTATCTCACAACTCTTAACTGAAGCAAAATCCTTAACAGATAAGGAGAATTATGTTGAGGCGATTGCGAAATATAACAAGACATCATTACTTTTTAATAATCTTGAGTGGTATCAACAGATTAAACAAATTAGGGAAATTATTGAAGAGTTAGCCATTATCCGAAAAATGAACGATCAAGTTTTAACAAAAATACAAGGAAAATCAATTGAAGGCTTAGAAGTTAAGCAAATCAAATCTGTTGTTGCAAAAGATTTTAAAAATCGACAGGAAAGAATTGAATCATTAGAAGATCAGAAGGGAAAACAGCATTCTGTTCAAGATGATGCATTTTCAATGATAAATAAGGCTGAAAAATTATTCCATTCTCAAAATTATGATGAATCAATTGGACTATACAAAAAAGCAGTTAATTTACTACTAACCGTCGGTTGGGAATCTCAAATACCGATTATCCACGATAGAATTTCAGAAATTAGGCATGAAAGAGATAAATTCATACAACAAGTGCAGAATGCATATCAAGATGAACTTGATCGAAAAGAAGAAACCCGAAAATTGCAAGATCAATTCCAACAATTAATACAAGATAAAATTGAAAAAGGACCTTTGGATAAATCCTTAGATAAGGAAGAACTACAACAAGGTTACGAAGTTCATAGGCAAAATTTGGAGAGCATCCAAAAACAAATTACATTGTTGTTGGAATCTGCAGAAAATTATTCAAATGTTCATCAATTTACTCAAGCTTATGAAACAATAGCAGAAGCTAAAACAATTATGCTTGAACACAATTGGAAAGATCAACTTCCCTTTTTAGAAGGATTTTCTTCAAGAATTAAGCAAACTGAAGAAGATTATAAAAAGAAACTAAAAATAAGGAAAGATTACGAAGAAAAAGTAATGCAAAAACAATTGGAATTTGAAAATTTCCTAAAAGATCAATCATTGGTGATTGAAAAAGATCGCGCCGAAAAACAAACAAAATTAATGGAATTCCAATCAAAGCAAAAAGAACAACATCAATTACGAGAAGATGCCTTTAATTTAATGGAAGAAGCAGAAAAATCAATGGCTAAAAATAAGTTTGAAGAGGCAGTTGAATTATATCAACGCGCAAATCAATTATTTTTAGAGCTGGGTTGGAATATTGATATTAACTCTCAAATCCAAAAAGTCACCAGAGTGAAAACTAATTATATGCGTCATATCAAAGTTAAAGAAGATATGCGTAAATCTCAAATCGAAAATCAAAGAAAAATTGAACAAAAGAAAGTAATGAAAAAGGCAGAAGTCGATAATGCATTTTCAGATGTAAAATCCATGTTAAGGGCTATGAAAGATCCGAAAAAAACGAAAGAAGATATCGATAAAGAAAGAAAAATTAAAGAAATTTCATCTAAAAAAGAAGCTGAAGTCAAAGCTAAAGCCAAAAAGGAATTAAACGAATTTAGAAAAATGATCAAGGATACTAAAAAAAAATAATTGTTGGATGTGATTTACCACTGAACGATCAAATACTGCATGTAACAATTTTTACATCCACAGAAGATATTGCGTCCCAATCAATCCGCAGTAAATTATTGGAACTTGCTCCCTTTAAATTACAGAATGACATCGATAAATGGAATAAAGAAATAATTAAAAATGTATTCAAATATATCCATAATAATCCTGAAAACCCTGATCTTCCTTCTATTGAATTCTCTCTTATTAATACCGAAGTCTCTATGATTAGACTTGATGAATTTCTTTCACATGATGAAATGTTTGGAGATATCATTATATATGCAAGCCGTCATCAATCTAAAAGCGAACGACCTGCATTGTTATGTCATACTCCGGGGAATTTGACTGATGATAATACCGCTGGAGGTGAGCCATTCAAAATTGCAAAGGGAAGCGGATTACTCTCATACTACTGTTTTCATCATTTGGTGGATTTGGTTCAAAAAGAGAAAAATTATGATGTTCCAGTAAATCATGAGGTTACTCATCACGGGCCTACTAAATTTAATCAGCCAAGTATTTTCATCGAACTTGGGAGCACAGAAAAGGGTTGGAAAGATGAAAAAGGTGGAGAAATTGTAGCCCAAGCAATTCTTAATGCGTGTTATGATATTGCTCAAAAACATTATGATGCTGGTAAATGGCATAAAAATGATGTTAGAATAGGAATTGGGTTTGGCGGTGGACATTATATGCCCAGTTTTTCTCAATGTGTCAAAAATAAGATTGGTTTTGCCCACACTGTTCCAAAATATAAATCTTTAGCATTAACTCATGATATGATTCAACAAATTCTGGATCGCACTTTGGAAAAGATCGATTTTTGGATTATTGATTGGAAAGGGCTAAAGTCTGCTGAAAGATTGCATGTTCTTTCCTTATTGGAACAATTTGATTCGATCCCGTATAAAAAATCGAAAGAACTGAGAAAAGCATAAAAAAGCTTAGAAAAACTTAAAAATTTATATATGCATTTTGGATATTTGAAATTTGATATTTGAAACTTTGCTGATTAAATATTTGAAAATAAAATAAAATATTATGAAAATTGATAAAATTAAAGTGAATAAAAATGGTTAAATTCGATAAAAAAAAACCCACTCAAGAAGAACTTGATAAATTGGGCGTAAATAAATGGGGGACATGGACAAAAGAAGTCAGCGAATTCCCGTGGGAATACGACGATAAAGAAACATTTTATGTTCTCGAAGGCGAAGCCGAAATTGACTCTGAAGGTGAAAAAATCTCATTTGGGCCGGGAGACTTGGTCACTTGTTATCCTGGGCTTAAATGCACGTGGAAAGTTAAAAAACCAATTAAAAAACATTATAGATTTGGAGATTAATCCTTTTTTTCATTTTTTTTCCACCGATTAATAATAATTAAGATTAAGATCACTTTTTTATTAAGAAATAAATATGTGGTATAGTATATATACAATATGTCTTCCACAGTAAGAATAAATAAAAAAGATAAACAGGAATTGGAAAACCTAATTAATTATCTCAATTATAAAGGAAAATCCAAAATAACACAAGAACAAATGATTTCCCTATTAATTAATTCAGGTATCAAACGAAAAAATGAATTATTAGACCAAATAATTAAACCCGATAACGATTATGATTGGAAAAAGGATCCAATATTTTCATTAATTGAAATTGAATTGGAAGAAAATTCGAGTGAAGCTGTAGATGAAATTGTTTATGGAGATTGAAAAAGATGAATATTGAAATTTTCTTAGATACAGGTTTTATTATTTCACTATTCAATAAAAAAGATAAAAATCATAAAAATGCAAAAGAAATAATGATGAAAACTTTTGAGAAAGATAATAACACTGTTTTCATATATTCGGATTATATTTTTGATGAATTAATAACTTTTATGAAAAGAAGGAAAATATCCCCAAGTATCATTCAAAAAAACGGAGAGAAAATTTTGAAATCTAAACTTTGGACGAAAGTCTCTATTTCTGAATCTTTTTTCCAAAAATCTTGGAAAATGACGAAGAAATATAAGGATAAATCTTGGAGTTTCACAGATATTAGCTCATTTGTTTTAATGAAAGAATTAAATATTAAATATTTCCTTTCTTATGATGATCATTTTTATCAGAATCTTGAAATTTCTCCTTGGATAATATCCTAAAGGAATTTCACTCAATTTTTGAATTTGGTAATTAATTTCTCATTTTTTGAATAAACAGTTAATATTAGAATAAAAATAAAAACCTAGCGACTCTAATTCAATTTGGAAATCTAAATTATTACTCTAAAAATTATGGATATTGTAATCCTTTTAAGAAAATAAAACTATAAAGATATTACAATAAAAAGAAATAAGAATTTTGCAATAATTTCCTTTTTTTCTTGGAAAAAAAGGGAAATCTTTTTAAGTGCACAAAACAAAAATAACTTGAGCACGGGACATCACTATCCTTCTTTTGAATGGTATCCTCCCTCTAGGCTCTGTTTAGGGCCAATATTTTGTTTTGTTTGTAAGATGCTTCCGATGCTCTTTATTCCCAATTTTTTCCACATTCAGTAAGAATCAATTTATTTTTATATTAAACATCAATAAAGTGGCCAGATATGAAATTGGGACAAAATAAGTTTTAAAAAGTCAATCAGAGTAGGTTAATTTTATTTTTTAGATTATCAATTGGATCTATTTTACTGAGAATACAATTTTTATCAATATTTATAACATTAGTATCAATTCAGATAAAATATGAAGAAAGAAATAATAGATAAAATTGGAAAAAAACTTGGAGTTAGCTATAGTAAAATTGGAGGAATTGGAGGAAAAAAACTTGGAAATTTATTCAAATTACTTTTAATTTATTTGCTGCGAATTCTTCTTATTCTAATATCAGGTGCTTTGGGGATTTTTGGTGGAAATATAATTAGAGAAAATTACCATATATCTACAGTTTACCCCTATTCTGATAGAATGTTTACAGGACTTCCTATATTTTATATTTTTGCAATTATGTTAGGGACTAGATATAATCACGCACATCCTGAAAACAGCTTTCCCAGATCAAATTTAGAATTAAATTATATTTTAGGTTATGGATATAATCATGAAGATTCAAATAGTGTTTTTCTCAGGGAAAATTCAAGATCAAAATATGTGTTAGGTATTCCTTTAATTTATTTTATAACTATATTAATTTCTTTCATGATCATTAGAAGCATACCTGTTTTTTTCTCTAATTCTACTCTTTATAATGTATATCAAAGAAACGAGAAATTTATAATTAACTCGAAAATTATAAGAAAAATACTTAGTATGGATTAACTTTATTTTTGGGATTTTCAAATACAACTATATGAAGAAAATGTTTAATTTTAATTCTATTCTATTTATTGGATTTTTATTTTTGTTTCCTGCTGTAATAAGTGGAAATTATGTAGGAAGGATAGCTGGGGCAGAAAATGTGTCAATCCCTTCCCAAAATTTTCAAAATGTAGATTATTTAATAATTACTGGCAAAAATATGGTTGAAACTTTAAAACCGCTTGCAGAATGGAAATCTCAAAAAAGTTTACGCACGCTCATTATTAGCGTTGAAGATATCTCTGATGATTTTCTGGGCACTGATCTCCCTGAGAAAATAAAAAATTGTATAAAGGATTTTTATAGTAATAATCAAACTACTTGGGTATTGCTGGCAGGTGATTTCGATACAGTTCCAACCAGAGAGGCCTACGCCCCAGAAGATTTTGAGTGGGATGGAGATTTTGTCAGTTGCGATTTTTATTATTCAGATTTGGATAATGATTGGGATTCAAATGATGATGGATATTGGGGTTCTGATGATGATGATATGGATTATATCGCAGAAGTTTATGTTGGGCGATTAAGTACAAATATTAATAGTGAGATGGAGCATCTGATTCAAAATATCATCGACTATGAAACCGATCCCGATGTAGGTCCATGGATGACTAGTGCGTTATATGCGGGAGCAATGACGTATTTTGATTCAGATTTTAACAATGATAGCACGGTTGATTTCGGGGAATGCGATCCTAATAGACAGCATAATTTTCTAGTAGATAGACTCCCTGATGACTGGACAAGTGTAATTATGGCTGAAGATGAGGGTTTAAAATATTCATCATATTACTATGAGTTACCTTTGAATAATTTGAGTTTACAAGCGCAAATTAACAATGGTTTTAGTACCGGAATTATAACTGGGCATGGGCAGCCTGAGGGTATGGTACGATTATTATTCGAGACAGATCATGATGAGGATGGCTTATTCGATTATACTGCCGATCCATTTTATGGGGGTGGGGCACCAATTGATGTAGAGTCGAGACCTCCTTTGATTTCGACAGATTTAATTCTAAATCCCGTTAAAAATCGATTAGGGATGTATTATTTGGGGGGATGCTCTACTGGAACTTTTGACTATGAATATGACTGTTTATCCGAATATTTTCTAAAAAATGCTGCTATTGGATGCATTGCTGGAAGTAGAGTTGTTTGGGGGGAAGATCAGTGGACTGAGAGAGATCACGGAGGATGGTACTCAGATGGCTTAAATTCCAGATTATGGGAACAATTATTCATATATAATCAACCAGGTAAAGCTTTCTCACATGCTAAAGCTGACTATGTTGCCGATCGGGAAAGTATTGGAATAGATGATGACAAGGGTTATTATCCGGATTGGGAAAATAAGACTTTAAAGCAATTTAACCTATTGGGAGATCCTGAAGTGAATTTGTGGCAAACAATTCCAGAAGCGCTCAATATAACTCAAATTCAATCTGATTCAAATGAAACAATGAAGTTTGTAGTATCTACGCATAATGGAACAATTTCTGGAATATCCGTTACTTCAGTTCGAGGCACTGAATTAATGTGGAAAGGGACTAGCGATGAAAATGGAGAAGTAGAAATTCCATTTTCTGAAGAAGAGATAAAATATATGTCAATTACAGCGAATGAAGATCAATTCATACCCTCAATCATAGAAAACATTCTTGAAGATAAACCAAAAATTCCGGGATATAATTTATTGATTTTTGTTGGATTTTGCTATATAGGGGTTATTTTCATATTTTCATCAAAAAGAAAACAATTAAAATTAAAAGACTAATAGTAATTATATAAAACTCGAAGGTTTGAAATATGAAAGCTGGATATATAGAAAATCATGGTTCTGTTGAAAATATCAAAATAGGAGATGTTGACACTCCGAAAATTGGTAATTTAGATATTTTAATTAAAACTGAATTTGCAGCATTAAATCATTTGGATTTATTTGTAGTGCAAGGTTGGCCTGGATTAAATTTGAAAATGCCTCATGTTTTGGGAAGTGATGGATCTGGAACAATAAAGGAGATCGGATCAGATGTAAATACCGGTTTCAATGTAGGAGATCGTGTTTTAATCAACCCTGGGATTGGCTGTGGGCAATGTTCACATTGTCTTTCTGGAAGGCAAAATTTCTGCTCAAAATTTTCAATTTTAGGAGAAAATCAAAATGGGACTTATGCAGAATATGTCAAAGTTCCTTCAAGCAATGTTATAAAAATTCCAGATTCTTACCCCTTTGATAAAGCGGCCGCAGCACCACTTACATTTCTAACCGCTTGGAGGATGTTAGTAACCCAAGCACAAATAAAATCTGGAGAATATGTTTTGATTCAAGGGGCTAGCGGTGGAGTGGCAACCGCGGTAATACAGATTGCTAATTTTTTTAATGCAACTACGATAGTTACAACGAGTTCTGAGGAAAAAGTCGCCAAAGCTAAAGAAATTGGGGCAGATCACGTAATAAATTACAAACAAAATCCAAAATATGCTAAAGAAGTGTTCAAAGAACTAACTAAGAAAAATGGTATTGATCTGGTAGTCGATAGTGTAGGAACAGCAACATTTAATACTAGCTTAAAATTACTAAGACCGGGCGGGAGATTGGTTACTTGTGGTGCTACAACAGGTCCTAAAGCAGATCTTAATATTAGTGCCATTTTTTGGAAGCAACTCAAAATTTTCGGTTCAACTATGAGCAATAATCAGGAATTTCAAGATGTGATGAAACTTGTATTAAACGGGAAATTCTCTCCCGTAATTGATAAAGTGTTTAAACTTGAAGAACTTCAAGATGCTGAAAGATATTTAGGAGAAGCTAAACAATTTGGTAAAGTTCTAATTAAAATATAAATAATTTAGAGAAAAGGAGTGTGATTTTTTTAACAATGCTTGAAGATATAAATCGAATTTTCATCATGATCTTGATTCTATCTTTAATCATTGTTTATTCAAAAGAAGATTTAGATGCAACTCTTTTCATTCTACTATTTGCAATTATTGGAGCAATATTCACAGGTCTCGTTTTTAGTAGTGAACCAAACGATTTTTTTGAATATATACCTCTCCAGACTTTGACATTCTTAATCTTCATGGATATGTTTGTCAAAATCCTGATCAAGGATAAAATTTTCGAGTTTTTTACTATCAAATTGATCCATTTGACACATGCTAATATTCGATTGCTTTTTTATTTATTATGCATTGCTAGTGCTTTAGTTTCGGGAATCATGGAGGATGTATCGGTTGCCCTTATCATAAATCCGATCATCTTTCGTACTGCAAAAATTTTGAAATTTAAAGCAAAACCATTTATCATGGGAACAACTGTTTCGATTTTAATTGGTAATTTATTAACCCCATTTGCAACTCCTGTGAGTATAATAATTTCATCAGGGTTTAATTTAAATATGGGTTGGTATTTCAAATATTTCGCCATACTTTTTATAATTTTAATTGCCATAAGTTTAATTCTAATTGATAAATATTATGTGAAGAAACTTCCTGCGCCATCTGAAAAAGATGTTCAAATCTTGATGATGATTATGGACCCTGGACTACTTATTATCAAAAAGGGACGATTTTATCGCATGATTCTATATTTAATAATAATGTTACTATGTATTGGTTTTAACATCCTTCCATTTTTAGTTGTGACCTTTATCACCGTATTTATAATAATTGTTGAAAAACTCAGCTTCAATGATGTTCTAAAAAAAGCCAATTGGAATCTGCTTTTTCTCTATTGCGGGTTATTCATTCTAATTGGCTGCATGACTATCAATAAAACAATTGAAATGATACAATCTGGTTTGAGTACTCTCATAGGAGGAAATTTGGTTATCGCAATCATAATAATCGTTATTTTTGGCAGCTTACTTTCGAGTTTTGTTTCTAAAAGCTTGACGGCAATAACTTTCATTGCTATCGTTTCCAATTTGTTTATTGTTACTTTTACAGATCCACTGGATCAGGATATATTAATTATTGCAGTAAATATCGCCATTCTTGTTGGGGGCAATATGGTTCCTCAAGCGTCAAGTTTTATCTTGTTTACTATTGAAATGGCGAAATCAGAAAAGGCGCCTGGTTTAACCTATCAAACCTTTAAAAAAGAAATGGGAAGATACTCAATTTTATCCGTTTCAGTAACATTATTATACTATTTTTGTCTTGTGATTATTCTTAAACTGCCCACTTTGCTCTCTCCCAGCTATTAATCATAAATTTTATTTTTAAGGATAGATTTCAATTTTTTTGAAATCTCATTTCCCATTTCAATACAATTTACACGTTTGATATTCACATCTTTCTGAGCAAATTTAGAATAAATATCTGAAGTTCGCTTTGATTCCAAAGAATTTTCTACCGCTCCATCAATAAATTTCCCAATTGTTGCATCTTGAAATGATTCTTCAAACATCATTTTTACAGATAAGATCGTTCCAATTGGATTTGCGATTCCTTGACCTGTGATATCAGGGGCAGAACCGTGGATTGGTTCATACATTGAAACACCTTGAGGATTAATGTTACCGCTTGCAGCCATTCCTAACGACCCAACAAGATATGCTGCTTCATCACTAACTATATCTCCAAACATGTTCTCGGTGACGACTGTTCGAATTGAAGAAGGATCACGAATCAACCACTGACAAAAAGCATCTACATAATAATTTGTCTGCTTGATTTTAGGATATTTTTGACCAATTAATTCAAATATTTGTCTCCAAAATTGGCTAACAGCCAAGACATTTGCTTTATCAACAGAAATTAACTCTTCAAAATGATTTTTTACAACAAAATCAAACGCATATTCGATAATTCGAGATACTCCTTTTCGAGTATAAACCATGGAATTGACAGCAGTTTCTTGATTTACTATCCCTCCGATTTGGGCATAGACACTTTCGGTATTTTCTCTAAAAATAGAGATATCAATACCGTCTTTAACAATTTCTGGTTTTAATGGGCACATATCATGAAGTGATGGGTAAAGCTTAACCGGTCGAAGATTGACGTATAAATCTAAATCCTGTCGAATTTTTAGTATAGCTTTTTCAGCTACACCTTGAG
>JAUWMK010000342.1 GCA_030613185.1 Promethearchaeum sp. | reverse complement strand
GCAGCCATATACATATCTTCAGGGGTATATGTAAGAGTATTTTTATTTTCATCACATAATCCACCATAACCGGGAGGCAATTGTAGCCTAAATTTCGGAAACGAATTACTCACACTTACAGTGCACGTTTTTTCAAAATTGCTTTCTTTTTCTAGATCCTTTTCAGTTTGATACAAATCCAATTTAAATTCCATATGTTTTCGCCATTTTTTTTTCCAAAATAACACGGTCATATTACAGATAATTATTATTTTGAAAGCTAATTATTAAGTAAACTGGATGATCATTTCCAATTAAAAATAATGGAACAATGTCAAAAAAATGAAATTATCTGAAATTTTCTCTGATTTCTTAATTGCTAAGGAAGTTGAAGAGGGGTGTTCATCTTCAACAATAAGAGCTTATTCCTATGACTTAAAGATTTTGCATAGAGAATTAGGAGATCTTTCTTTAACAGACATCAAAATTTTTCATATCCGTAAAGTTCTAAAAATATTTTATGATAAAAAATATACAAAACAAGCTATTGCAAGGAAAATTGCTTGTTATAAAAGTTTCTTCAATTTTTGCTATGAAAATGAAATCATATCAAAGAATCCAATTAAAGCCATAAAAAGTCCCAAAATTCGTCCTGAAGAGTCTTTACCTAAGTTTCTCTCGCAACAAGATGTAAGAGAAATCTTAGATTTTTTAAATGAAAATAAAAATATCACATATACGAGTAGAATGAGATTGACAATAATTATTCGTCTTCTTTACGCATCTATGGCTCGAGTAAGTGAAATTTGTTCTTTAAAAGTTTTAGATGTTGACTTAGATCAGAATCTTATTAAAGTTAGAGGAAAAGGAAATAAAGAAAGATTTATCCCAATCGATAAACAAACAGCAAATTTACTTAGAATTCAAATTGAAAATCGGACTTTAATAACAACCAATTTAAGCACCTTTTTATTTGTAAATAATCGAGGAACCCAATTAAAACCAAGATCTATTCAACAAGATATTCAAAATTTGAAATTTTTATTGGGATACTCAAAAGATAAGAAATTGACCCCCCATATCTTTAGGCATACAGGTGCAACCCATTTAAGACAAAATGGGATGGATATTAGTGAATTACAAGATATTTTAGGGCATAGTAGCACCAACACAACTAAAATTTATGCAAAGAATGATTTAAAAAGATTAAAGAAGTCTTATTCACATTACCACCCATTAGAGATAATTTCCGATAAAAAGCGATAATTAATGATAAAAATATTCTTTATATTTCCAATGTATCTAGTGAAAATGTTTTAGATTCTTGTTCATAATTTATTAAAAATTCGGCAGTATTAATCCAAACATCAATTCTGGTTAAAAAATCCTCATTATTGCATGGTAAGAGTAATATATCGTCATAGAGATATCTCTCAGAATTTTCCATTTCTTTAAAATATTTTTTTAGGCATAATCCAATTATTGGGATATTTGAGAAAAAATTCTCTTGTTGGATTTTTTTTACTAAATTTGAATTACGTATCCATGGTTGGTCCGAGTTAATTATTAGAAGAACAACATTTTCGTACATTTTAAGGTATTGGAATGATATTTCTTTTTTAATCCTTATCAAATGGTATTTATCTTGAAGATAAACTTGCAAGATATTATCTAATGAAGTTTCTATCCCAAAAGTTATAATTATTGGAATAGTTTCAGAACATTCCACTATTTATCTTAATCTATTAGAATTATAAATTTTATTATAGAGAGCAAAGTAGGGGAAAAAATAGAAGGAAAAGAGGGATGAAAAGAAAAATGAAAAAATTTGGATTTTGTATGTGATTGAAATGAAATTATAATTCAACAATTAAAGTTGAAAGTTCTTTTAAACTTTTAGAACTTGAAGGCGGTTTTACTTTGAAGTTATAACGTTTAATGTAAATTTTTTCACCTGTTTCATAGAAATGTAAATCAGATAAAGCTAAATAATACTTATTAGAATTACTATTTAAAAATTTAAAGGTGGTTTTCATTATTTCAACCGCTAATATCCTCTCTCCAGCTAAAAAAGAAAATCTAGCTGCATGCCTTAATGCAGTTACGACTTGTTGTTGGTTCTTATTCTTATTTTTTTGAGCTTTTGTTAGCATTCTTTTAATTTGATTTTTCCAATATTGATTTTCTTCAATGAATTTTTGATTTTTACTATAATGATTCTCACTTATCATTTTCTAACCCCCAAATTAGAAAAAATTCTTTTTTTTACATATATATTCACCAAAATTTGCATATATAAGTTTTGTAGAAAAAATCTTCGCTATTGGGTAAAATACTATAAAATTTCTCCGCAATTTGAAATTAAAGTAATATTTAGATCACCTTTAAATATACCAATTCTATGAAAAGAATAATATAAAATTAAAAAATTGAAAAATTTCAAGTAAAATAAATAAATAAAAAAAGGGTGATGATGTTTTGAGCTTAAATAAGATTTCTTCTAAGAAAATTGAGGAATTGGCCTATAAAATATCCGAAAAACATTTAACATACAATCAGTTTATCTGGAAATTAGCTAAAAAAACTTTAGAACTGGAAAACGGAATTGAACCCAATCATGATTTAGTCAGAGATATAGCTCAATCAATAAATAATCAACATTTATCTTTAAAGGAGCTACATTGGTTAATTGCAGAGAAAATCTTGTTGCATAAAAATAAATTTGAATATCAATAATTAAATCCTTTACTTCGAAAGGATTGGAAAAAAGATGGAATATTATGTATATATGTATCTCTTCTGATAAACCTTCAATAACTCAAATGGAAATAATAGATTTTTGTGAAGAACCAAGAAAAGTTGTATTTAATCTTGATAAAAAGCGAGATTATTATAAAGCTATCAGAACATTATCACCAAAAGGGCTTAAAAAAAGAAGAAAGAGAAAAAACAAGAGTAATCAGAAATTTATTCAACGAACTATACCACAAACATTAGATTTATTATTTAAAATTGATATTCCGAAAATTAAAACCCATGAAAATTTACCGACCAAAAAAAAAGAAGAAAACAAAAATAAGATTATTATTGAAGATCACATTATCCAAGAGTTCGGAACATCAGGAAATCTCGAAGCAATTTGCCCATTCTGCCAAGATATAATTAATTTTGAATATTTTAATTTAGAAGAAAAGAAGAAGAGAGCAACGCGTATTTGTTCATGTGATGCAATTGCAAGAATAAGTACTAGAGCATTTAATAAAAAAATATTTTCAGATCTTGGAATTCAGAATAAATTTTTTAATGAATTCGTTCAAAAATTTGAAAATGAACTACAAGATGAATTCGGTAATCCAATTTTTACCTACGCTTTTCGAAACGACCAAAATCTTCTAAAGGATTAAGGATAGATCTCATTATTAAAATGTCTTTACCTCCAAATATCTTAAATCGAATTGTTAAAGAAAATAGTAAACGAGATGACCTGATTTTAGGCAAATTCGCTTTTCCTAATAAATTGGCTATAAGAAAGCATAAAGAATTGCTTGATTATAGATCCCCTTTTACAAGGGATGCAGATCGGATTATCCACAGTTTATCTTTTGCGAGATATTTTGATAAAACTCAAGCTTTTTTCTGGGTTAATTCTGATATACACCAACGCCGAATGTTACATGTTCAATTAGTTTCAAAAATGGCACGAGAATTAGCCATCGTTCTTAAATTAAATCAAGATTTGGTTGAAGCAATCGCATTGGGCCATGATATTGGTCATGTTCCATTTGGTCATGATGGAG
The DNA here is from genome assembly GCA_030613185.1 of Promethearchaeum sp. GTDB lineage: Archaea > Asgardarchaeota > Lokiarchaeia > Sigyniarchaeales > Promethearchaeaceae > Promethearchaeum. Next base: position 1,323 of record JAUWMK010000342.1, on the reverse strand, counting down.
AAAGAATGTTAAGTGACCTTTGTAAAAAACATGGTATTGGTGAATATTTCCATAATTTCGGAAGTGTTCATTTCCTACAGGCAATAGAAATGCAAAATTTGACTCTTCCTGTAGTTGATGGAATTTTATGTCATAATGGGGAAAAACACCATCGATTATTACATCCCTCTCATGTTGAACTCACATGGGAAAATCATGAAAAAGAAATTCAAAATTTATTAGATGGTAAAGGGCAAAATATCTATCCTAAAACGCTCGAAGGATCATTGGTGCGTGTTGTAGATACAATAAGCTATATTTCCAGAGATATTTTAGATGCAGAACATATGGGCATATTAAAGTTTAGTGATATTCCTAGTTCAGTTCAAAAGATTTTAGGAAATACAAATCGAGGGATAATTAACAGTCTAATTTCAGATTTAATCAAAAATTCAATCGATTGTAATTATATTGCATATAGTGAAGAAGTTTTTAATACCTTAACCGAATTATATTCATTTAATCTAAATAAAATTTATCTCCATAAAGATAAATTAAAACCGCTTAAGATAATAGAGAAAGCTTTTGGGATCCTATGGGATAAATATTATGATGATTTAATTCAAAAGAAAATTGAATCGAAAATATATGTAGATCATCTGGAATTAAATTTAAATCAAATAAAAACTAGGTTACCAAAAATTAATTCTTTGGAAAAATACCCATATACAAATCAATCAACTGAAATAATTGTGCGCGACTTTTTAGCAGGGATGACAGATCAATATTTCTGGGAACTTGCTGGGGAGATTGACCCATCTTTAGTGTTTCACCCAGAAACGATATATTAATAATCTTTTTTATCGTGAAATCTTTTTAAAATATGTTTAACATTTGTTGAAGTTAAAATACCTTCTCGCTTTAAATATTTAAGAATTTCTTTAACTAAGAGCAAATTACTTTCTTTATTATTCTTTCGTTCACTCTTTACATGATTAATTGTGTAATCAATTATTTCTGCAATATTGCTAGAACTCAGGGTTTTATATAGAGGGTCAATTATTGGGGGACTCCAATCTTCCATAATTCTATCTTTGATTAAATTTTCATATTCTGGATTTATTTCAAACCCAATTCCCTTTCTATTTGTCAATCTAGCCATTTTCAAAGTGGTTCCAGAACCTAGAAAAGGATCTAAAACCGTTTCCCCTTCAATTGTATGCATTTTTATAAGTCGATATGGAATATCTTCTGGAAATGGAGCACCGTGCCCAAATTTATTTTCTCCTTTTGGATTTATCTTTATTACAGGCGATATATCATCCCAAATCATTCGAACTGCCC
>JAUWMK010000400.1 GCA_030613185.1 Promethearchaeum sp. | reverse complement strand
ATTCCTACTTTTTCACAATTTTCTTATTTTTTGTTATATTTAATCTCAATGTGAATTACAAAATTCTCGAGATTTTCGATTCAATTCAAGGTGAAGGCTCTTGGATGGGAACTCCAGCTTCATTCATACGGTTTGCCGGCTGTAATCTCCGCTGTACGTGGTGCGATACTAAAGATTCCTGGGATTCCGAGAATGTGCAAGAGTGGAAAATTGAAGAGATAATGTCGCAAATAAATTACCCCACCATAATTATTACAGGAGGAGAACCAACCCTCTATGATCTTGAAGAATTAATTCTCGCAATTCGCAACAAATTTTCCCAAAAACAAACTGTTCGAATCGCAATTGAAACAAATGGAACTAACAAAATACCTTGGGATATAGACTGGATTGTATGTTCTCCTAAACCCGACGCAGATTACCAAATTCTCTGCAACCCCAATGAGTTAAAATACGTTGTAGATGATAATTTTTCTATAGATGTCATACCGGACAGATTTATCGGAAAGATTCCAATCTGGCTCCAACCTAATTCAGAAGATCTCGAGAAATCTATGAAAAAAAGTTATGCCATAGTGATGAAACATGATTTTCTGCGATTGGGAGTCCAACTTCATAGAATTTATCACATCAAATGAAATATAAATATTATATCTAAGTCTGAAGAAAAAGAATAAGAATAAGAATAAGAATAAGATAAGATTAAGTCAAAATATATAATCCCTAGTGAACCTACATGAATAACACAACTTACATTAACGCTTCTGGCCAAGAACCCACACCGAATCGTGTGATTCTCATAGCATCCGGCGGATTGGATTCGACAACCCTTATGCATCGCTTGCTTCATGAGAAAAAAGAAATTTTTGCACTCACATTCGATTATGGCCAAAAACACAGTAAAGAGATAAATTTCGCACGAAAAAACTGCGAAAAATTTGACATCCCCCATAAAATTATTTCTCTTCAAGAATTAACACAAGCAGGTCTTTTTGGAAACAGTTCATTAACATCAGATCGTGAGATTCCTGAAGGAAATTATGAAGATGAGAATATGATGAGCACGGTGGTCCCAAATAGGAATATGATTATGCTTAGTACGGCGTTGGCTTATGCTATCTCTATTGGTGCTGGAGAAATATATTACGGCGCGCATGCAGGAGATCATGAAATTTATCCGGATTGTCGACCGAGTTTTGTTGGAGCAATGCAACATGTAGCCCGACTTTGCCATTACTGGCCTATTGAAATTAAAACACCCTATCTCCATGTGGCTAAAGGCGATATTGTTAAAGAAGGTTTGAAATTAAATGTGGATTACTCAATGACCTGGACCTGTTATAAGGGAGGGAAATACGCTTGTGGCAAATGTGGGAGCTGCATCGAACGGTTAGAAGCATTTAAAGTCAATGATATCGAGGATCCCTTAATATATCAAGAATAAATAAATAAAAATTCATAAAAATATAGATAAACAACGAATAAAAAGAAAGAAGAAAAACAAAAAATAAAATTAAATAAAAGTAAGAAAGATAAGATAAAAAAGAGATGATAAATAATGGGATTTAGTGTGAGAATATCGGATGCGCGATGTAAATTTTCTTAAGCAATTTTTATGTATCTGCATTATAAATGTTCGCGACTCCATGGGCACAATTATGTTGTAAATGTAGAATTGAAAGGTGAATTGAATGAAAAATTCTTTGTTGTGGATTTTTTCGATGTAAAATCTAAATTAATGGAAATTACAAACCGCTTGGATCATCGATTATTAATTCCAAAGGATAGCGAGGATATTCGGATAGTTCAGGAAACTCCTAATTCACAGATTCGGGTTAATTTCAACGGTAAACATTATGAATTTCCACCCGAAGATGTATATTTATTACCATTGAAAGCCACGACCGCGGAACTTTTGGCGCAATACATTCATCGGAAAATGAAACTTTGCTTTCCGACCCATCAAGTAAAAGTGGAAGTAGGCGAATCCAAAGGATCAATAGCAATATATCAAGACTGAAATACTTCAAATCTTTGGTCTTTAACAGAGCAAATATTATTCATTAAAAAAAAGAATGTATGCGATTATGCTGAAATTGAATTTAAATAATGAAAAGGAAGAAGTCCAAGGATGTTGATATAAATATGATAAAGCAGAGTTTTCAAATTTGTGATGGGATTGGAGAACTAACTGAAAAAAAATTATGGAAATTAGGATTTAAGAGTTGGGACGATATTTTACAATCTGAAATGCCAGATTCATTTTCTAGAGCAAAATGGCGTGTTTTACAATCAAAATTGGTTAAATTCCAAGATGTAATCAATAAAGGTGATTTCATGGAATTCAACCAGCTTTGTCCTTCAAAATTAATTTGGAGATCAATTCCAGAATTAATTGGAAAAATACCTTTACTTGATATAGAAACAACGGGATTAGACAGATTTCGCAATAAAATAACAACAATAGCAGTCTACGATGGAATTAAATGCCATAATTTTGTTAATGGAAAGAATTTAGATGATTTTCCAGAATTTATAAAAAGGTTCCCTGCTATTGCGACATATTACGGGAAAAATTTTGATATCCCGTTTATTAAAAATCAAATGGGGATTGAAATGGAACAAGTTCATTATGATTTGTGCTTTCTCTTAAGAAGGGTAGGAATTACTGGCGGACTAAAGTCAATAGAAAAACAATTTAACATCTCCAGAGGAAATATGGCAGATTTAGATGGGTATTCAGCAGTTATCTTATGGAAAAAATACCAAAATACGAAAGAAGACAAATATTTAAACACTCTGCTGGCGTACAATAATGAAGACGTAATTAATCTTGAATATCTTCTTTATATTGCATACAATAAATTAATCGAAAGAAATAACACTCCTTTTAAGAAATTAAAGATACCTGTCAAAAAAATTCCCAACCCTTTTGTAGCAGATAAATCTGTAATCAAAGAAATAAAAAAGGAGATTTTCTCATATTTTCCATGAATTTGAATTTAGCCTTACCGTGAAAAATATTGGTACTCAAGATTATAGCGAGGGTATTGCTTCATTTAGAGAAAAAAGAAAGCCTATTTTTAAAGGAAAATAAGGGGTTATAAATGTTTTTCTTTTTATATAATAACTTGCACGAGATCTATATGCTTTCATAATATTTTATTGGCCCATATTCTTCAGAATTTTTCTCTTAAAATAAAAACTCTTGAGGAAAAAAGAGAAATTATAATTGATTTTTACAAATCTGAATATATTCTTTATATTTATCCTTTGAATCTTTATTAGATTTATATCCATCATATGCAAGATTTTCTATTAATACATCAAGGTTTTCATCAGTGGGAAATTTTTCATCAGATCCTAATCGTTTCCAATTATTATATGTGTCCACCAATGTATATATCAAGTAAGCCCCTATAACCATTCGTTCTGAATTAGATATCCCCCCTAATGTCCCTTTTGAAACAAAAATCGTCACATGACCTTCGTAATCAATGGAAAATTCTAAAATAATATCATTAAGATTTATTTCGCAATTTATTTTTGTTGGAATATAAACTTCTGTTTGGGCGATTCTAACTGGAATTGTTTTTTCTGCGTGGTTTTTTCTTGAGATTTTTAACCACTCCCCACATTCTGTTTCATAGATATATTTCATTTTGATTTCAGTTATATTGATTATTTTAAACTCTTTAAAAATTGATCGTTGCTCTTGACTCTGAAATAAAAGCCAATTTAAGAAATTTTTATCAAAACGTACCACTTTATCAAAAAAATTTTCTTTAGGAAGTGTTTCTTTAAAAGATTTAATTA
>JAUWMK010000270.1 GCA_030613185.1 Promethearchaeum sp. | reverse complement strand
TTCAAGTTTTATTCTTTTTTTCTCTTCTCTTTCTTCTCTTTTTTTTTCCCTTTCGAGTTTAAGTTTCCTTTCTTTCTCTTCTTGTATGAAAACCCATTTATAATCATCTTCCAAGGCTTTGGCTTTTTCGGGATCGTATCCCTCAGGAAGTTCTTTTTCATGAATTTTTCTTCCACATCGATTTTCATCCCAATTGCGCCGAATTCTTTTTCCATAATTATTTTTTTTAAAATATCTGAAATTTATTCTTGGTTTAGCATAAATATAGAATTCGTTTAGTGATTCGTCTTTTGGGATAATTAATCCTGGAGAACTGGAATATTTCTTAAGTTTTTCTAAAGATTTTTTACTTGGAAGTTTTGGATAAAGAATATATCCGAAAGCAAAATAATAACAACAAGCAAAAGCCTGACTTAAAACTGCTTGAAAATTATTTATTTTTGCTTCGATTCCCACTATCATATTTTCAAATAGTTTCGATTTAACTACAATATCGCAATAACCTTCATTATGATAACTTCCGTATCTGAGTTCGCGCTTAAATTCATAACCCTCTCTATTTAAAAATTCACAGAAAGCGTCAACTAATTCGATTTCTTTCAATTAAAAACCCTCCTCAGAGAATATCCATCCAAAAGGCAATGGTAATTGAAATTTTTGAAAACATATTCCATTAGCACCAGAAGATTCGCATCTTCCATCAAGAATGACCTTTCCATTTTTAATTGTTGTTCGTGTTCGACAACCAGGAAAATCTTCTGTGTTAAAATGTTTGCATTTAATAAATATCTCGCTCAAGATCTATTTTGCCTCCATACTTTCAATGCAGATAAATAATATTCCTGGTATTTCCTAATTTTCTTAATATATTGCTTTGGTTTTCTATTAATCAAATAATGAGTTCCGTGAGCCTGAGAGAGGGGATAACGCCATTGTAGCATTTTAAATATTATGTGAGATAGGTGTTCTTTTGAACCGAATAGATAGGGTTTTCCACAATTAAAACAAACCGTATATTCCCAAGCGTCTTTTATTTTATCATCCCAAATAACAAAATCTTCCAGATATATTTTACAATTCCAACAAGTTCCATATTCGTGAAAATATTTGCATTTTTTCTTTCTTTGACACATGGATAATGGCATTTTATATTTGTCGCATTTTCCTTCCCCATCGTTATATGAGCATTGATTACAAAGGCCATAGGAAGGTTCCTCATCAAGATAATATTCATAGACTACACTCAATTTTATTTTGCCTCCATGAATAATTTCTTTTGATTATATTTTTTTGAAGGTTTATAATAACGATGGGCCGAAATTCCTTTTTTGATTCGCTTCTTGATGTCTGGGATATAATCTGGATTAATTTCATATCCCCTCCATTGTATCCCCAAATATTCACATACTTCTCCAAGAGGACACGATCCTGCGAATGGATCTACAACAGAAATAGGATTAAGAGAACTAATCATTGAAAGCCATGTTTTAAAATCTTTAGGACTGGGGTGAATATAATTATCCGTTCGTAAAAATCCGTTTGTAATGTAGGTTTGGATGTGTCCTCTGAAGAATTTGTGTTTCTTCCAAAAATTATCACCAAAACAAATATAAGGAGATGTTGATCCATGAATTGCAGTTTTAGACATCCCTTGACCATTATTGAAAGTAATAAAATGATAGCCAATAGGATCAAAGGTTTTCACCCACCAATTAAAATATTTCCATCCGGTGCAAACGACTTGTGCTTTTGTAAGATTTTGAAATTTAGTAAACCAGGCTTTATGGAATTCGGGATCAAATGTATCTTTATAATTTACTATATGTGGTTTAAAGGCTTTTCGGTTTATTCCTGAAGGTTTTTGTCCATTATATTCTTTTCCCCATAATGTATCCGTAAAACATAATTCCCATTCCCCTTTTGCATTTAGGCAATCATCAATGATACACTCTCCATAATTACCTTTAATTATTTTAATATCTTTCTTACTTGATTTTGAAATTTTTGTATTTTCAATTAGTGTCGTTTTTATCACCTGGTTATTTTTTTCTCAGTCATTAAAAATGCTTTTGTGCTTGTTTAAAGACCATTTGAATATTTGCGCTTGATCGTTGAATACCAGAAGGAGTAAATTGAATTTCTTTTTCGTTAATATCAGGATCTTTTATATGAAGTTTTATTGAACGCCCATACAATTCAAATAAGAGATTATTTTTATCGTATTCAATAGCAAATTTCTTCGCACCGTATTTTCTAAATAAATTCTGAATCTCAATTTGAGATTTTTCTATACTAACTTTCGTTGTTTTTGCGTATTTCAATTTAATTCATCCCCATTCGATCTTTAACAATATCAATATCTTTAGTTTTCATTACTTCTTCTACCGGGATTCCTTCTAAAATCGCAATTGCTTTTACGATCTGGACATTTGCCATAATAAAAGGCGTTATCATTGTAGCAAAGCCTTTTCTTTGATCCCGGGAAAAACTACTTACATCAAAATGAAAATTACTTAATTTCCTTGCTTCTTTAAGTAATCTCAATAGTTCTTTTTGCTTCTCGTTTAATTTTGAGAATTCACTCATTGGTTTTTTCTATCTCCTTTGTTATTTCAATAGATATATCGTTAAGATCTAAATCGGAGGCTGTTGCGACCTCTTTAAAACACCGTTTTCTTTTATCCCACCTAAAGAATCTCCCTTTATTATTGCAGAAAACATTCCAACCGTCTTTAAACCATTTACCTTTTTCATTATTGCCATATATGCAATTTTGGCAAATTCGCATTGTGTGAGGGTATCGATTTTTTTTCAGTTTCTTTGTTTTCTTTGTCTTTTCAGGTAATTCAAAAAGATATTCTATTATTTTTTGGTTTGATTTTTTAGCACATTCTTTTTTTGTTTGAAATCCTTCACTTCCCACAAATTCACCACATTCTTTACTACCCTCATGTTTATAGATTCCATAGTTGAATTGTTCATTCATTTCATAAACATATACTGTAAGATAACCCATTTTATCCTACATCCATAATTGCTTTTAATTTCTTGTTTGAATTCCTGATTAAAATTAAAACTGATAGAGAAAACCCAAAACTCAAACTGGAAAAAACTATTCCCCAACTAAATATTTTAAAAAGTTGTAGAACCATAATTATCGCAATTCCAATCCCAAACCCGAACATAAAAGGTGCTGAGTTTTTCATTAGTTCTTTTCTCTTCTCTAATTTCCTTTTTCTTTGCCATTCTTGATAATCACTTATTTTACTTCACCCTCTATGATTTTTTGTTCTTCCTGGAAGATTGCTTCATTTAATATTTTATTGAATTGGTCTATTGTTTCTTTCTTGGCTTTGATTACAGATTTAAATTTGAGATTTTTACCGGAATAATTCCTGGTTTGTTTTAATTTCATTTTAAGTGTTCCCCAATTCTTTACATTGCGCCAAAGTTTTGATTTGATCTATTCTCATTTCTAATTTTTTAATGGTGTGTTTGGTATCTTCTAATTTCTCATTTGCATATTCCAATTGGTTTTCTAAATCTTCTAACCGAGGGTTTTTTTTCTTTGTTTCCTCTTCTTTGGGTATTTGTTGAACTCTTTTTAGAAGATGTTCCCATTCACCATCTTCTTTAAGTAATTTTTCAAGAGATTTTGGACATTCTTCTATTCGACCATTTATCATGTCTGGTTTAAGTTTTGTGATCATTCCTTGATTTCTTTTAAAAATTTCTTTATTTAAATCTTGAATTATGAATAATCTAACTGCCTCTTCAGGAGTTTTTAGTTCCCAATAATCCATAAAAGAAACTTTATTAATGCACTCGTTGCATAACCCACTTTGAAGGTATCCTACTTTTTTTTTACATTTTCTACAAATACAATCTGATTCATCCATTTTCTTTCATTTTCTCCTTTTTGATAATACTTCAGAAGATCTATCCTGGTGAAAGATAATTCCTGAGATATACATCTCTTTTCTCCGATAATCGTCTAGAACAATAGGATTTTTATTTGGAACAATAATAACAGATTGATCTTGAGATATTTTTCAAGAAAGATTGTTTATCTTATCAAGGACTTCAATATCATCTTTTTTCCAATATTTACAACCTTCAGGATCACATTCATTACTCTGAAATTCCGATTGCTCTTTTATTCGATCCGGATTTTTACATTCATTGGTTTCTTTATCAAAATATGTGCAATGTTTTCCAATGCATAAATAACATCCGACAATCCCATCTTTTTCAATTACATAAGTATCGTCGTCTTCACAAGCAGGGCAGGATCCTTCAACACATCCATAAAATCCGGCCTTTAATCCGAGCATTTCATCTTCAATAACTCCGATAGGAAGATCGGTAATATTCGCTTCTTCTTTTATTATAACTTGGATATCTATAGATTTGTTCCATCCATCTTCATCATGTTTCAAAAATAATGACTTTGCTTCATTTGTTGAATTAGCAACTACACCATATCCATATTCATTGTTTTTAAAATTCACAAAATATCCCTTTTTCTTTCCTCTAGTTTCTTTTACCATTTTTTCATTCATCCCATTTTCATTAAATTACTGAGTCTTTTTTCGCTGATTTTCTTCGCGTCCTTTTCTAAAATGTTTCTGATGGAGTCCTTCCATCTAATTTTTTTATTATGTCGAAATAAATCTTGAATCTCGCGTAAATATTTAGGATCCCTGGTTGCGCGCGCTTCTTTATAATATTTCAAATCTTTATCGGGGACATTAGTAGAAATATAATTCATGGTTCCAATCCAAATGCTTTCGGTGATGTAAGGATCCAAGATTCTTACTAATGAAAATAAGTGAACGCGTTCTAAAACAGGTTCGATTGAAATTGAAGTTTTATATCCTGCATTAAATGCATATTGTAATGATTGAAATCTTTCTGTAAAACTTGGCGCGCCAGGTTCCCAAAATTTTAGTGTTTTATCATCTAAGGCCCCAATTGTGAATCTAAATTGGATCCAATTTTTATAAAAAGTGTTTTGAAATAAGTCGCAAATTGTTCTAATTACTAGTAAATTCGGTTTAGTCGTTATCAGAACTTCATTTCCAGAAGTGAGTAATTTTTTCAATACTTCCATACAGGGATCCAAAACTGCCGGTGTTATATCATGCGATGTAGGGAACATTATTCTCCCTTTTCGTTTACCGTATTTTTTATTTACTGCATTTTCATTTATTTCCATATTTTTCCAGGTTTCTTCGGTTTTTCTTCCGAACCTAATTGCCATTTTCTTAGCGTAGCAATATTTACATGCATTTTCACATCCACTGAATAGGTTAACGCTGGAATCTGCCCATTCTTTAACTCCTGATGTTATTTTATGTTTTTTTGTTTTAGTTTCGATCATTTTCCTTCTTTAACCTCTTCATTATTGTTTATTCTAAATTTTCTAAAAAAATCTAAATCGGTGAATATCTTTTTTGTATAAGTCCTCATCGTCACCGAAGTTGTTCCGCAAATCTTAGCAATTTTTGATTGGGTGTAATAAGATGAATGATACAAAACAATTGCTATTGCTATTCTTGGAACAATCATTTTATTATTTTCAAATGCTTTTTTTTCAAGTTGAATAACCCTTTTTCTTAATTCCTCTTTTGAAAATTTAAATTTCAAGGTTGGATTTGATTCGAGAATATAATCTAAATATTTTTGAGCAGGTTCACAAGAAACCGCGATACATGCCTCTTTTGCAGTGATATTTGTCATATTTTTTAATAATGATATATTTACATCCCGTTTTATAATTTCATTGTAAAAACTTCTATTTTTCTTAATAGATTCTTTTTCTTCTCTCCTTTCTGTTCTTACGCTTGAACGATAATCCATTTGTTTTATTTCTTCTTCTGTTTTCCCTTTTCGAGCGTATTTTCGTCTATTCTTTCTCTGGTCTTTTAAGATTCTTTCCCGATTATTTTGATAATATCTTATCTTAGTTTCATGCATGGCTTTTTACCTCTTTTAGATTTTTTTCTAAATTGTTTTTGATTTTCTCCAGGAGAAATGTAAAATCTTTAGCATTTGGATAACTCATTAAATCTATAAGGAAATAGTCAGTTTCCCTTAGTTTCCTTTTAATTGCTGCTTTTAGATTAAAACGACTACTTCTTGAAACTTCGGGCGCATAATCCGTTAAGAATTCCTTTTGCCTTTCACTTAATTCTATCATTTTACTTCTTTGCCTCCCAAAAACGGTCCTTTTAAACATTTTACAGGGATTTTGAAAAATACCACATTAGTTTCTTGAGTGATCATTGCTAAGTCTTGTAAATATTCACTATCTGAATCTTCAGCATAATCTTTACAGATACGCGCGATAAATTCATCCCATAATCCTGATTCGGAATGTTTTTTATCAAAATCTTTTTTACACGCGCGTAAAAATCCCTGGAGAAAACCTTGAACTTTCCCAATCTTCATTTTACGGCCTCCGGTGTTTTTTTAGAATAATAATTATCCATTGAGATTTCAAAAGTTTTTTGAAATAATTTTTCAATATTTTCAGCGAATTTAGCCAATAAATTATGTCCTTTTAATAGTGCAAATTTGGGATTGTGGGTTGTTCTTTCAATAGAATTCACATATTCTTGAAGATTCCACT
>JAUWMK010000149.1 GCA_030613185.1 Promethearchaeum sp. | reverse complement strand
TAACTCCTTCTGGGCATGCTTCTTGGCATAATTCACACATAGTACATTGCCAAACATTTGGTTTTAGATCAACTACAAGCCTTTCTTCATAACCAAAGTTAGCTAATAATATTATTGATCTTGGGTTGAATTTTCCCTCTGTTTCAAGTGCTACTGGGCATATAGTTGAACATGTGGAGCAATTATAGCATAAATTTAATGATATCCCTAATTCAGAATCAGTAAATTCATCATGAAGCGACATGATTGGATTTATTTTTTCCATTTTTTCCATTTCAAATTCAAGAAATAAAAGATAGGAAATCTAAAAAACAATTTCCTTACAGAAAAAAAACCTGATTAAAAAGTACAAAAAGTTTACTGAAGTAAAATAATGGCTTAAATCATGTTAGATCATGCTTTTGGCTACATAATTAAACAAGTCTTCAATGCCTGAACCGTCCACAGATGAGGTTTCAAAATAAGAGTCTGCTTTAAATTTTTCTTTGAATTCTTCTATTGTTTCCTTTGATATAGAAGTTGGATCGTTTTTTTGTTCCAAGTCTTTTTTTGTTCCAAGTAAAAAATATTTTGTGTTCGGATCATCCCAAACATTACTTTCTTTTAATAAACCAATCCAATTCTTGATCCTATAAAGAGTTGCTATTCTAGATAAATCAAATGCTAAAATTATGCCCTCTGCACCTTTTATATATTCGTTAAGAATGAATCTAAAGCGTTCTTGTCCAGCGAAATCCCAGAGTAATAGTGTGAGTTGGTATTTTTCACCATTATCATTTGAAATGTCAATTTTTTTAATAAAAAAATCAGTCCCTATTGTCATTTTGGTAGAATCTACGAATATATTGCTCACAAAACGATGAAGGAGTGTAGTTTTACCAACTCCTCCCTCTCCCAAGATAATTATTTTTCTTTTAATTTTTTTTATATTTGTTTCGTTTGACATGTACCTATTTGTAATGATCCCTCGTTGGTGCTTTAAATTCTTTGTTTAGAATTTTAGTAAAATTCATAATTTCATTAAACATAATTTCATTAATGACAATTTTTTGGGCACCTCTATTACATGTTTATCAACCACCGTGGCAAGATCTTGAAATTCTACAGGAAATATATAAAGAATGTTATATGCCACTATTGACAATGCTGGAAAGGCATGAAAATGTAAAAATTACACTAAATGTTCAAGGGTGTCTGTTAGATTTATTTACTCGTTTAGGATTGAAAGAGGCGCGAGAAATATTAAGGAAATTAATACAAAATGGTAAGGTGGAACTGATTGGATCTGCAAAATACCACCCAATTCTCCCCTTAATTCCTAAAGATGAAATTATTCACCAAATCAAATTAAATGAGAAAACCTTAAATCATCATTTTCCTGGACATCCTTTAAAAGGATTCTTTCCCCCTGAGATGGCTATTTCTACTAATCTATGTCAAATAATAAAAAATTCAGGTTATTCTTGGACAATTTTAGATGGGGTTGCAAATTCAGATAAATGGCCCAATGATTACATCCAAAAGTCCGATTCCGGATTAATAACTTTTTTCAGAGACTCCATCGTATCTAATATGATTTCTTTTGCAAAAATTGATGCTGATGGGTTTGTAGATAAAATTTCCAAGATGCATGGCGAAAAATCTAAAAAAGACCATTTTATTATTACAGCACAAGATGCTGAAACGTTTGGCCACCATATAAAATTTTATGAAACGAGATTTTTGGGAAAAGTTTTTTCATTAATTGAGGATCGGGATGATATTAAAATGTGTTTTTTATCAGATTTAGTAGATTTTTTCCCTGTCAAAAAATCAAAAAAAGCAATTAAACCATCATCTTGGAGCACTACTGCTTCAGACATTGCAAGTCGTGTTCCATATCCATTATGGGCATCACCTTTAAATCCTGTTCACAAATATCAGTACAGAATGTTAAAAGCTTTGAATAAACTGATGTTTATAGTCGAAAAATATTGTAAATTAAATGGAAAAAACTCGGAATTCCAAAATTATTATAGAACTGCACGTTATTTTTATGATCAATCAATGCATTCCTGTTGGTTATGGTGGGCATCGATGAGGCCGATGTGGAGTCCAAATTTGATTTATAAAGGTGCTGATTTAATTATGAAAGCTGCATTAAATGCTCAATTAGCACTTATAAATCTTAGAATAGGGGCCGGAGATGAGGATTACGGAATAATTATGGATAATACTGAAAAATTAATGACTGAAATCATTGATCAAGAAGCTGCCGGCCAAAAAGTAAGAACATATGGAGATTTTTAATTTTTTATTAATTTGATTATGAGGAAGTTAGAATCAAAATCAGAATTATTTTTTTATAGTAAAACTAATTTTATTCTATGTATTTACCACAAAAAAATATTCTTTCATATAAATTACTGGATGATGGTTCTATTTTTAAAATTCCTAATGAAGATTTAAGTTCATTTTTCATCAATGTAAACATTATTTCTGTTTATTTTTACAAAGAAAAGCGATTATATATTTGGAAAGGTGAAAATGTCCCACGAAATCTGCAAAATCATATCCCATTAATCGAAGAGCAAATATTACGATTAAACCCTGATATTACAATTCTTAGACATTTTACAGTTGAGGGAGTAAAGGAAGAAACCATAGAATTATTGGATCTTCTTAAAATTAACCAAGAAGATTTTAAGAAACAATTAGAAGAATGGGATAATTTTCGAGAGAGGATGTTATCTTCCATTGAAATCCTTCAAAATGAAATAAAAGAACATTATACAAATAATGAATTTAGAGAAATTCAAACTAAAGCTAATGATATTATTGATATAGCTGAAAAACTGCAAGAAATTGATATCATTTCAGAACATGAAAGAATTATTCAAGAAGTTATTGAAAAAATTGATGTTGCTGCAGAAGAAGATATCAAATCCAAATTGGAACCTTTAAAACAGAAATTTGAAGATTTTGAGAAAAGCAATCAATTTGAAGATGCTCGCAAAATTTTAAAAGAAATAAATGAAATTCTTGAAAAAACACAAGACAGGGGATTACAACGTTATTGGATTAATATTAAAATTAAACTGAAACAGAAAGAAGAAGAGTATGAAGTTCAACAAAGTCTAAATAAAAAAGAAGAAAACCAGAGAAAATATGAAATAATGATTGAGAAAATTAAAGGTAATGAACTCAATCATGAATGGAATGAGGGTTATGAAAATTGTCAAGAAATAATTGCATTATTGAAGGGACTTGAAAAATTTGAAGAGTTGAAAGAATATAACCATAGAAGTTACTTCTTTGAGAAACAAATTGAGAAAGAAGAAACAGAAAAAACCTCAATTATTGAACAAAAACCAGATGTTAAACCATTGAAAGAAGAAAAACCAGTGAAGGAAGAAGAAGGACCGGTGAAGGAAGAAGAAGGACCGGTGAACGAAGAAGAAGAACCGGTGAAGGAAGAAGAAAAGATAGAAGAAAATAAAAAAGATTTCATAGATAAATTGGAAATTGCTGATTACAATCTACTATTACGACAAGCAAACCTTATTGAGAGTCGTTCTCCTAATGAAACTAAACAAATTCTAAAGAAATGTCTAACTATTATAACAAAAAATAGGGAAGAATTTATTGAAAAGAATCCCAAACGCTCGAAAGATGAAACAATTTTAGAAAAGAGAGTTTAAGAAGTTTAAGAAGTATTTTTTTATTTTCCTAAATAATCCCACTTATGGGAGACTATAAAAAACAGAACGATTTCGATTTCACTCTTGAAGCTGTTTCTTCAACTCTAAAAAATTTTGATAAAATTGAAAATCCCTCCAGATCACTGAATTTTTTTATGGGTTTTGATGGATATATTGATTCGTTATATAATATGGTAAAAAATCGAAAAAATGTAAAGGAATTTGAGATCTATGAATCAATGAAGGATTTCGGTCAAAAGATAGTTGACACTGCAGGAAGCTCAATATCAATAGAAAGAGCTTTTAAGAAAGAAATAGGTGGAGGTTTTGCTCCAAATATGGCCCGTGCTATTGGAAAAATGGCTCCAATAGCTCAAGTTGATTTATTCGGTGCTTTGGGGTATCCAAATATCAATCCAATTTTTAAAAAACTTCCATCTAATGTAGAATTGCACTCAATTGGAACACCAGGGGAAACTTTAGCTCTTGAATTCTCAGATGGAAAAGTTATGTCTCAAGATTTTGGTGGAATCTTTGAACTTGACTGGAAAGTAGTAATTTCTAGAATTGGGGGGAGGGATAAATTAATTTCTGCTTTCGAAAAAGCAGACGCAATTGGAAATGGCCATTGGAGTTTAATGCCTTTTATGAGTTCATATTTTAACCATTTTTTATCAGATATTCTTCCAAATGTATCAAATCTTAAAAAAAAACTTTTCTTTTTGGATCCTGCAGATTTAACTAAACGTTCAGATGGGGATATTAAAGAAATGTTATCATTGTTAAAGAACATCAATGATTTAATACCAGTTGTTTTAAGTGTAAATGATCGCGAAGTGATAGATATTTCAAGAGCATTAAACTTAAAAGAACAATTGTCGCTCGAAAAAAATAATCCAACTTCTTATTTATCTGCTGGAAAACAAATTAATTCCGCTTTGAATTTTAATTATTTTGTAATCCATGATCCTCATTTTGCATCTATTTCAGGGGTTGAACAATCTAATAATTTTCATTACTGGATTACAGAAGGTTTTACTTCAAAACCTAAATATACAGTTGCAGCAGGAGATCATTTTAATGCAGGTTTATTAAACGCTCTCTTATTAGAGATGACTCCATTAGAATCATGCGTTATTGCTAATGCCGCTACTGCAATTTTTGTAAGAACTGGACAATCTCCTTCCCCAAAAGAGTTAAAAAGGTTTATCTTCCATTATTTCGATTATATAAACCAAGATATTGATAAATTTAAAATAAATTAGTAAAAATTGATAAAAAAAAATAGAAAGAAGAAAATTAAGCTGATACAGTAATCATAACTGTATCTTCATAACCTTCGGATGTTATAACTTTAATCCAGATAAGATCTCCAGCAGTTAAACCGCTGGCTACTCCTGTTATATCAATATAATAAAGAGCTAAATTACCTGATTCCCCACCTATGATTATGCCGTTATTTATTACATTTTGAGGATCTACTTCATCATCTAAAATCGAAATAGTGCCACCATCAATGTCTAGATATTGAAAATCGCCTGATTCACCTATTTTTAACATTATTCCATCGATAGTTGCACTAGAATTATGATCTATAGAGAGCATTAAATGAATCAAATCTTGACTTACGTCTGTATATGTTACCAGATGATTTCCGTATGTCATTATTTCATCAGGATCAATTATTCGGGTTATATTGTTTGCAGTTGGTAATCGAGATGTTAAATTAACTTCACTAGAAACAAACGAACTTAACGTTGTATTAACAACAACATTTAATGTGTTAGTGAGATTTAATTCAAAATCATTAAATGAAACATCAATCAATGCAATATCATCATGTTTTAATACTTTATTTCCCACTGTGATATCAATATCTTGAATTTCAATAGTTTCTGTTCCATTAAGAATAATACTATCTAATTCTACTTGATTGTACCCAACATTTTTAACAACCAGTCGTAAAGTTTCATTAGTAAAAGCAGAAGTCATTGAATTTTCACTTGTTATTATAGAAATCATTGAAGTTTGATTACGAGGTACAAAATAACCGTTATCAGATGCACAAGTTCCTTCATTTTGTCCTGTTATATATATACTAACAGGTGAATTTCTTTCAACATTTGAAACATTAGCTTTGATTTCTCTTTGAGTTCCTGGCTCTAAGAATAATTCTTCAGGCGTCCCCGTTCCTACAATGAAATTATTTATCTGAACTCCATTTGCATATAAATTCTGAAGTCCAATCGTTTCAATACCATCATTTCTGACCGTTAATTTCAAGGTTCCATTTTCTAAGAGATATGATTGAGTGTTGTAATTTAAATAATATTCATTGTTTGGATCATCCATATTTTCATAAATCGAATAATCAAAGAGGAATCTAGATTCGGGTAATATTTCAAAATCACTAGGTAATATTGTTAATTTAAAATTCTCCTTATTGAATCCTAAGACAGTTTCTGCAATATCTCCTTCTGAAGTATGAACCTGTATATAATTACTTTCAGTGAAATCGAAAGTAGAAGCTGTTCCAGTGTTTTCTATGTAAAATGATTCTGTTTCATTAGGACCAATTATTAGATTATTAATTAGGTATGGATTCAATTCCATAATTTCATCATTTATGGAGATGTTTGAGATTTTTTGTGGTTGATTACCTAAATTTTTCACAACTATTTTAGCATTTGATTGAGTTCCCGATAATTCTAAAAGTGAACTTTCTCTTTCAATTTCAATTTTTGATATATCTGGAACAACCACTTGAGTATCAGCTGTATTTTCTGTAAGTGTATAGATGTTACTTCCTTTTGAAACACTGACTTCCATTTCAATGTTATAAATTGCATTTGTATCCCAATCATGTCCTGTATTGAACCAAACGTACCTACTTTCTCCTGGTTTAATTAAATCTGCGCTGTTTTCAACAGTGAAATTTTGTGCTTGCCCTGACACCTTCAAAGAGCTAACCGAAAAATCAATTTCTCCGGTATTTGATATCAAAGCATTACCATATCCATCAGTACTTATATGTTGATTACTTATACTAAATGAAGTGTCTAATGGGGAGTAATCTACTTTAAATAATTTAACCAATTTATTGGCAGAGACATATGCTTCTTTAAAGAATTCTAATTTATAATCTCCATTTATTGATGGATATTTCTGCCACAGAGTTCCATAGTCATCTTCTTTTGGAGTTTTTCCTCCCTCGGGATATCCACCGATTTCTGCAGCTAACATTTGGGCTGGATATCCATCAGTTGATGAGAGTGCATCAGGATTAATAATTTCATTATGAAACATCAATTTAGTAATAGTACTATTAAACCAACTTTCTCTGTATAACCCAGAAGTTTCATTAATATAATCTGCTTCATTAAATACAGTATCCACTCCTCCACTATACCAGTTATCTTTAGGTAGACTATCTATCTGTGCATATTTTTCAGTATGATCATTACAAATACGAACCATCCAAGGCCATTTTCCTTCATCTCCTCCTAATCCTGGCACTAAATGCCCAAAGTATACTAATACATACTCTGCTTTGAGATGACGGAATATTTCTGCACTATATCGCTCTTCCGTTTGCATCATTGCCATTCCTGTTAATCCAATCCTTGTTTGATTCCAAGTGCCGTTATCGTTAACAGTAGTAACATTTCCAATTGATGATATCCAATAACCATAATCCCACCAAGAAACAACTACTGCGTCGCTGGGGAGATTATTATCCATCCAAGTTAGACTTTCCTCCCAATCGTGAAAAGCTCCCATAGATACTAAATCTGAATAACCCATTTGTGTTGAAGAAATTTTTATGGCATGATTTGCTTGAACGAATAATAACATTCCGATCAATGCATAAACAATCAAGCCTTCTGGTTTTGCAATTGTTCGTTTAAGTTGTTTTTTACGCCTTCTGGTAATGGTTTTCTCCTTTTTCATCAAATTCCCAAACATTTTCAAAATATTTGATAACGCATAACCCCCTAATAGAGCTAAAGCAGGAGCCAAAAGAAGAATAATTCGAATCATACTTCCAGTAAAATAGAATAATGTCACAACAAAAATCATCATCAAAATATCTTCTGTATTTCCACGACGGATTGCAAAATAAATGCCAGGAACGACCAATAAAACTGGAATTAGTGAATTAAAATAAAATGTACTCCAAGGAGCTGGTGCATGTTCTCCTACAGAAGCAACTAAATGAAAGTCTTCTCGGATGCTCGGATTAAGGATTGAACCTAATCTGGACGATAAACCGAATGGAATCCATTCTGGTTTTTGCCAGAATATAATTAAACCAGTTATAATAATTGGAATTGAAGCCCATTTTATACCAGTTAGGATTTTTGTGTAAATTTCCGTATCTCTTTGCATATATAAAAGATGATAAACAATCAAAACGCCTAAAAATAACAGCGGCACCATGAAATCCATCGTTCTTATCAATTTACTTAAACTAAGGGCTGGGTCCAGTGTGAAAATAAGTAAACCTATGCCAATTGTTGTGCTGTAGGCTAGTAGAATACGTGCATTATATTTATCTGATAAAATCAATATTGCAACGAGCAAGGGCAGTAATAAAAATGGATATGTTAATCCACCCCAACTTAATGATAAATATCCCAATGATAAGCCACCGTAAATTCCATGTATAACCTTCCCAGATTTCACCGCCTTGATGAAGAATAAAAATACAAGTAAGACTGAAAATACTCCTATGGTTTCATTGTCGTAGAAGCCAGCTACCGTGCGTTGCATGTGTCCACTACTAAAAGCCAAGAAGAACGCTGCGATGAGTCCAGCCCTCTTATCGAGAATTTCTTTTCCCAGAAAATACATAACGAGGACTGTTGCACCACCCATGAAAGCTGGGAAGTAGAATGCAACTTGGAATGGTGTGACAGGGATTCCGAGGGCTGTGATAATCCAATAAATTATAGCTGTTGTGTATAGTAGGCCAGGTCGTAGGTCAAATCTATCGACACCTTCCGGATACCAGAACTGATAATCATGGAAGTGGAACCAATCGTATAATGACATGTTGATTACGGCCTTTGTAGAAGAAAACTGGTACCAAGGATCAAAAGCCTTGATGAGAAATGTTCCTGTGATAACTGGTGACATCCGAACTAAGACAGCGAGAATAAGAATTAAGATCAGAGCCAGGTAAAAGAAGGGAGCATCGCTCGGTACTTTTACTGATGTTTTAACTTTATCAGATTGGTTCGAAAACCAATTTTTAAATTTATTAACCATTTCTTTTTCAAAGGGGGAAAGGTTGCATTTATTAAAAAAAAATATGGTTCAAATATTCGATTAAAATTATTTAAGGATTCTAGTGATCTTAACGTGGAACTTCATATTTCACAAAAGTTCAAGAAAATAATAAACCAACATGGAAACTTTTTAAATTTTTTTTTAATATTTGATATATCGGATCGGATCAAATATTTTTCCCTTTTTCTCTCTTATTTTCTATAACCAAATTTATATAATTAAGCTAATATATTAACCCAAATTTTTTTCAATTTTGCTTCTCTAATTGAATTATGGCAATTGATAAAGAAAAATTGGATAAGATTACAGAATTAATGAGTAATGGAGAATTTAATGAAGCAATTTCATTAATAAATCCAATTCTTAAAGAATATCCAAATAACATAATATTAATGCTTGATTTAGCCTATAGTTATGCTAATTTAAGTCGTTACGAAAAAGCTGTAGATCTATATACTAAAATTATTGAATTAGCTCCAGAAAATTCTAGCGGTTATACCGGTTTAGGATTTATTTATCGCAAACAAGGGAAAAATGAAGCTGCTATTAAAGAATTTACAAAAGGTATTCTTTATGCACCTGATAATGCAATCGCTCATTTTGAAAAAGCAGAAGCTCTTTTTGAGATCGATCAGTATGAAGAAGCATTTAAAATCTATTATAAGTCTCTTCAATTCAGTGGGGCAGAAACTGAAGCAGAAACTCTACATCGCATTGCTCAAGTAAATTTGGGATTAAAAAAATATGATAAAGCAATAAAGATTGCTAGTGATGTTCTCTCTCGAAATCCTGGTTATATTTCTGCATCTAATATTATAGCAACTGCTTATTATTTAATGGAAGATTGGAAAAATGCTGAGATACATTTTAAAAAATATCTTGAAGCCATTCCCGAAGATGAATCAGCAAGCAATTTACTTCATGAAATTAAAGAAAAACTTAAGATAAATAAATAGAAATCATTGACATAAAAATTAGAATTAAAAATAAAAAATTATTTTTTATCAGCAGTTGCGGTCAATGTTAACTTAACCTTGGCTGCTTTTAATTTTTCAATTGCTTTTTTACTGGCTTTTTCAACGGTTATTTCCATTGGTTTAGTAACATTGCCAGATCCAAGCAATTTATTATAATGAAGTGATTTAAGATCAATGATATATTTAGTTCCCTTTTTCTCCACTTTTCCCGCTTCAAGCCACTCAGCTAAATTCAATTCTATATCTTTGATGTTGATTGCATTAACCGCATAAATTCGTCGCATTTTTTGTGGTCTTTTGAAGCCTTTTTTGCCGATTCGCCACTTGTCACCATCAGGTCCCGGAAATCCTTCCGCCCTCATTTTCAAGTAATAGGTCCACTTGTGTTTGAATTTACCCGTGGTCAATCCAGTCCCTCCTTTTACTCCTTTGGCTCGATGAGCTCCAATAGTACCATATCCACGCGTTCTATTGGCCATCATCTTTCTACTCTTTTTTCTATGTGTAATTGGCATTCTATTTCTTCTCCTCTTATATCATCTTTTTTAAATAGATGTTTATTTTGCTCCCAACATTCCCTAAAGTGCCTCCTGCTCCAACAGGTTTTTTTATAGAGCCTGGATAGCCCCCAATTGGTGGATGTAATCGGAATACTGGTTTTAGATCCTTAACTTCTTTCAATTGAATTTTACCTTGATAGATTGCTTTAGCAAGACCATCAACGGATTTAT
>JAUWMK010000047.1 GCA_030613185.1 Promethearchaeum sp. | reverse complement strand
AACTCCGTGCCGCTATGTTCAATCACTGTCATGATGAACAAGAAGAACTGGTTCCTCTTAGTGCGACAAGAAGTAGTATGATTGAATACAGAGTTCAAATCTGGCTTTCTGATGACGAAATGTGGCTATCCACACATGCGTTGCTAGTAATGGCAGGGTATGAAGCTGTGGAAACAATGTACCTGTTTTAGCTACCACGAAGTGACTGACAGGGCTAGCCAAGATCTCCAAGGGAAAGGACACTGAACCAATGATAAACCTCGTTAACCAGTTCGTGGCGAAATGTGGTGAAACGCCATACCAAAAGGTAAATACTGCCAGGGGGTCGTGTTTAAGAGTCATTACTCCATCATCCAGAGTGCAGTCGGGGAATAGTAGGTCTCTAAAGAGATTGGGAAAAGTTAATCATATTGAACTTGGTAAACCATATTGACTCCATAGATGAAATTCTTAATTTCGTATTGGTATCTCAATGGTAACAGCGAGGGATAGTCAAGATGGCAGAGGATAACGGAAAAAGCGAATGTCTTGCTGTAATCGCAAGGATAGGTGTGTATACACTACTCTGAAAGGAGGCCCACTTCCGATTGGTGAACATTGTGGAAACGAATTCGAGAAAGTTTACAGAATTGTTGTGGGAAAGTCAATGACTTAAGTCAAAGACCCAGACAAGGAACGGTATGATATAACAATTGTTGTATCATCCGTAAAATTATTACAGGATTCAGACTACAAAGCAACTGATGAGATAAACTTAATGGAAGTTCTATCTTCTTTTAGTTAATGGTGAACATATAAAAAGGTGATTGGATTGCGAAGAGTCTGTCAACCATTAGGTTGACCAGATTGCCATGTTTTCCACTAATTATTGGGCGGTGACGTAACAGTTCTGTTTGCTCGAGCGCAATGAAGCGAAAGTTTCACGTTGCGTTCCTAGGGGGGAAGGGGATAACAATATTCCTGCCCTACCCGACAACTTTATGAATTCATGTATTCAAATTCATTGGAAACTGAATATAATGAAAGAACTTCCCCCAGAGTTTCAAATGGAATATCGCGCAGTCTCTTGCAAACATCTTCCCGAATTGCAAGCCGATGTTGACCAATTACATGCCACAAATAAAATTCATAATAATGAAGTCTTTCAAAGCTATATTGCTGATTTTAAGTACCAAGCTCCCAAGGATTTGCCCGAAGCAAAATTTGTAATTATTGTAGCAGTGTCAAAGCCAATTGCAAAAATCCAATTTCAATATAAAAACAAAGCACATGATGTTTACATTGGTTCTCCCTATTACGAGAGTGGATATAATATAGAAATGGTTCAAGAATCACTTCGGAAAAGACTTAATCTACCTTCTAAATTCAAATTAGTCCATAATCGGAAACTTCATCTTAAATTATTAGCAGTCCGTAGCGGTTTGGGTAAATATGGGCGAAATAATTTATGTTATGTTGGAGATATGGGGTGTTGGGTTAATCTCTATGCCTTTTACACCGATTATGATGGCCTAACCGATTCATGGGAAGAAATTGAGACTATGAAATATTGTAAAACCTGTAATATTTGCTTGAATAATTGTCCAACAGGAGCAATCCGGGAAGATGAGTTTGTTATTGATATTTCAAAATGTATACCATTATATAATGAAATTGATGGAATTTTTCCTGACTGGATTCCAAAAACTGCTCATAATGCTCTAATGGGTTGTTTAAAATGTCAACTCACTTGCCCTGGAAATCATAAAGCTCTCAAAGGAATAACCATTTTGGAAGGAATGAATGAACAAGAAACTCAAATGATTCTTAATGGTAATATCCTAGAAGAAAATGTTCAAGATATATGTCAAAAACTAAAATTCCTTGATCCAGAAGATGCATGTAGAAAACTTAAAATGTGTGATCCGGATGATTTTGTTCTAATACTACCCAGATTAAGCCGTAATTTAAAAGCAATCATTTTGCGGGAGGAATAGGAAAGAGAAAAAATAATTGGGTCTTTTTTAGTATCAATATTTTGTTCCAAAAGGTCCATTTCTTTACTTCTTCATTTTTAATGAAATATTCAAAAATTTCTCCAGTCTCTAAAACCTCTTTAAAGGTGAATGTTAAATTTACTTTGAATTTTTTTTAAGCTCTGGATATTATTATCAGTTCCTTAAATACCATTTGAAAGAAAAGGTTTTTATCTCGTTAAATTATAAGAAATATCTGTAACATAAATATATACTAAAATTGTAGGAGAAAAAAAAAAAAATGTCAAATTTAGATAGGAATTCAATGGTTGCCCTTTCAAATTATGGAAAGGGAATGAAGAATTATGCTATTGCCAAATTAATTTGGGCAGTTTTTATGATAATTCTTACTGTTTTTTTACAATCATCTATAACAAATTTAGCAGGACTAAATGAACAAGAGATGATGGAAAATGCAGCATCGACTTTATTAATATTATTATTTACACTTGGTGGGTATATTGGGGGAGGAATATATTTAATAATTAGATATTTTGCCTATTTCATAAAATTGAATAAAGCATCAAAGTCTCCCATTGGCATTGCTCTTAAGACCAATCTTATTATTGAATTTTTACTTTTAGCTACGTATGTAATTGCCTCATTTCTAATCATACCTTTAATAATAATTTGTAATTTGGTAACAATTGCATTATTAATTGCTGCGGCATTCTATCTTGGAAAATGGGCATCATCTTTATCCAATTATGATGTTGAAGAAAATAAAACCAATCAAATGTTATCATCGATTCGTATTATGAAAATTGGGTTGTTTGTAAAATTAGGTGTATTTTTGCGATTATTTGCATCATCCCCAACGACAGTTTCTGTTGGTTTTATTATTTCCTATGTAGGAGATATTATATTAGTAGTGGGCATGCTAAAAACTGCTAACGAAATATTGAGCATATTTAACCTTGGTCAAACTGAATATAGCATTGCTCTAAGAAACCGTGGTCCAGTTCAACGACCTCTACCTGAAATTGGGCAAAATCCAATGCAATCAAATAATTCAACAGTAAAATCTCCTGAACCCAATGGAGTTTGTCCTTATTGTGGTTCTTCATCACCAGATCCCAACTCAATGTTTTGTTCAGTTTGTGGGAAAAAAATTACATAATTAGAAACCTGATTTAAACATATAATAGGAAGAATCTTGGCAATAAGGAAAAAATGTTCAAAGGGGAAGGGATTTTTTTTTTTGATTTTAATTTTAATAGACGAATAGCGTTTTGTAGATGGATTTCTCAATTTGCTCAAATTAGCCGATAAGATATTTCCAATTATTAAAAATTAAAAAAATACTGTTTGCTGTAATCTATAAATAGATAGAAAGGAGAAGAAAAAATGATTATTTAGGCAAAGATATTTCGTTTGTATCTTCATTTAATTCAATTATTCCTTGCACTGCAAGTTGTTTAATTGTTCTAACTGCCATAATTGGAGTTAAATCTAATTGTTTTTTAATTTCATTCATATTACACTTTCCTTTCTCGAAAATCGATGCAATAATGTCAACTTCAAATATATCCTGGTCCGAATTTTCAATTATGAAAGAAGTGAAGAAGTTTTGTTCTCTTAGTCTATCAATTCTTTTTTCGATTTCTACTAATTTCTGTTCGAATTCATCTTTCTTTTGCTGTTCCAATTGAATATTTTCTAATTTTTTCTGTTCTAAATTGTTTTTTTCGGATTCTCGATTTTTTATTCGCTCATTAACCTTCGTAAGCTTCGAATGGAAATTTATTAATTTAAATTCAGGTTCTTTTTGTTTACTATTAAGCTGTTCTAGTTCTGAAGAAAGTTCTGCGCATTTTGAAGTTAATTCATCTTTGCTTGTTTTTAATTCTTTAATTTTCTTATCCAAACTTTCAGAATCGGTTCGAAGAGTCATTAAATTTGCGTCTTGATCTTTAATAGTTTCAACTAAGGAAGAATTTTCATCTTTAAGAATTTTCATATTTTTCCAAATGGAACTGAGTTTCTCAGAAAATTCTTTCACACTAGATTGTATTTTTTGGTTATATGTATCGAAAGCAGTTTCAAATTGCTCGATCTGAGCCAAAAT
The DNA here is from genome assembly GCA_030613185.1 of Promethearchaeum sp. GTDB lineage: Archaea > Asgardarchaeota > Lokiarchaeia > Sigyniarchaeales > Promethearchaeaceae > Promethearchaeum. The sequence goes on along the minus strand of JAUWMK010000047.1, from coordinate 13,537 downwards.
TTCATCAGCGGACATTATTTAAAGTCTACCTCCGTTTTTAATGTAACTTTCCCTGCAGTTTCATCAAATTCAACAGGACCTCCGAGTTCAACTATCTTTCGAAGTATTTTGGTGGCAACTTCCATTCTTATGTCATAAGCCTGCAATATATTTTTTAGATCAAGTTCAGTTCCAACTTGGAGCGCACCGATTAAATGGACTTGAGGGGTTTTTATGTAGTTTTTTTCAATTAATAATTTCATAGCTTTTACACGATTTTCAAATGAATTTGCATATTTTAATCTCTTATCATAATCTTCCATCAGACTTGATTCGAGTTTTTTCAATTCACCTTCAAATTTTTCTTGTTCGGTTGTCATTTGATGAACATTTTCTTCCAATTCTCCTAAACGTTGTTCCCGAGTTGAAAGTTCACCTTTTTTGGTTTCAATTTGATTTTCGAGATCTCTGATAATATTTGTCAAATCTTCTATTTTACTTATTAGATCTTGGCGATTTTCCGTGAGATTCTTATTTTCTTCTTCCAAATTCAAAATTTCACGATTATTATGTGAAACCTTATTTTTCAATGTTTCAATTTCATCGTTTTTAAGTTGAATCTTCTTTACATTATCATTCTTCTCGTTTTCAAAATTTTCAACTAAAGTCGTTAAATTCGGATTGAATTTAGTCAATTTTGGTATTTGATCATCTGTACTACTTTTCATTTCCTCAAAAATTGATGAAATACGTCTGATAGCGGTTTTTACTGAAGTTAGTTCGCTCATATTTTTGATCCCTTTAACTCTTTTACTTTTGATATAGATTAGTAATTTAAATGAATCTAATTTTTGCTAAAAATCTTCGTTAATAGAAGTATTCATGTAATTAGATTTTTATAAACTCTCCTTCTTTCACCGACACCATCATTCTAAGTATATTATAATTACAAAATAGGCCTGATAAAAAAGAATACCTGATATGATATTTCCAATCAATTAAATTTTCGGAAAAATAGGTAATTTCTAATAATTAAGAATCGGTCATAATTACTTCTATAAAAGTTTTAAGATTTGGATGATGTGGTGCATTGTCCCATCGAATTATTATTTTGGTTGAATCATCTTTTATTTTACATAATTACATGTAAACATGTAAATAGATTTTTATACATGAATTATCTTATTTAATATATGTCAGCCCGTTCAACTGTCGCTGTAAATTTAAAAACCCGTAAACATCTAAAAAAACTGTCTGCTTTATTGGATTTGCCTCAAGGTGAAATTATTAAAAAAGCTCTTGAGATTTATGAGAAAATTCTTTTTCAAAAACCATCGAAAATCGAAAAAAAATCCAGAAATGAAGAAGTCCAAAAAATATTAAAAAAATCATTAACACAACTTTGGAAACAAAATCCTGAGCGAAAAGCATTAGATTTGAAACTAATGTCGAATAATGAAGATTTCGATGAAAGTATTATAGATAATTTACCTATGGAGATTTTAAATTGAATGACACACCAAATCAAATCAGGATAGCTCTCGATACAAATATTTTTCGCCACCGCGCTTTTATCGCATATTTAACTATCTACAACTCTAAATTTGATATTTATATACCTACTATTGTTCAAATTGAGACCGGATATTATTACATTTTGCGAGGATTTACCTGGAAAGATTTTCAAAGTGATATTTCCAAATTTAAAGCGATTTCCATTGAGTGGAGCTCAAAAAATACTCCGAAATTATTAAAATTTGCACAAAAAAATAAATCTACTCTACCCTTCAAACACCATTTTCGTGATTTCATGATAGGTACTGAATGCTCAGCACTAAAATTAGATCTTATTACAAATAATTCAAAACATTTTCAGTGGATTCCAAATATTACAATTTACACTCCAGAACAATTTATTCAGAAATTAATAGTTGAAAAAAATGGAAATGATTTATTCTAAGTTAAATTTCTTCTTTTTTAAGAAATTAAGAAATAGATAATTACTCTGAAAATAGTAAATAGTCAAATAAGTTGAAGTTATTAATCCCAAAATATGTAGGTTTTAATAAAATGAAAAATATAAGATGACAACTTAATCTTAGTGACTTTTATAGAATTTGTGCTAAGTAAATCTGTCAAACGACAAAATTTAGATCGGGGATTCGACACAATCCGACTTAAATTTCTTAGATTAACTTGTCATCACATGAAAAAAACCAATATTATTTAAGGAGACTGATAAAAATTATTGTCGTTCATTCCATTTGGGAACCAGTTAAAAAAGAAATTGGATTATGGGCAGAATCGAATACGAATATTCAATCAAATAAATTTTCTGAGATAGAATCGATCCATCCATTTGCTGTCAAACATAACGAGCTTTTCGAGATTGCTAAAAAGATCTATTCTGGCCAAGAGATGGAATTTTTGTCCAATCAATACAAGTCAAATTGGCACCTTCTCAAACTTCCAACCCAAAATAATCATCCCCTTATATCTCCAGGCTTAAGTTTACATGCAAACGAATTATATTCACTTTACATAGGTTCACAAACGAAATCAAAAAGGATAACAAAAAGAACAAAGAAGAAGACAACAAAGAAGAAGACTACAAATAAAAAAACTAAAAATAATGAAATACAAAAATTGGAATTACAGAAGCAAATTAAAATTTCAGAATGGAAAGTTCCAGTTCTCTGGATACCTTTATCAAAGATTATTGAATTTTCACTAACATTCAATGATCGAACAATTATGACAGGCATACGTTTTGGTGCATCCTTTTTGTTTTGGAAAGAATTATCAAAATTTGGACTGAATATATTATTAAAACAAGAATATACTCCGTATTTTGATGTAGAAAACTCAGAAAACCATAGATATTCTGGGAAATGGAGAATGATTATGTCCGATGAAAATATAACCCGAATGGAACAATTTTCCTCTTATATGCCTCCAGTTTGTCAATCAAAATCCTTTCTACAAGATAAAACATCATATCAACCATTCGAGATTTCATTAAATTATGTAAACACTTTTTTAGACACCTATATCCGCCACACGATTCAAAAAGCAATGTTATCTTCGCTTTTTTTTAAAGCAATAACTAAGACAGGACTCCCCCGCAAAAATGATGATTTGAGTAAAAAATGGGGACATTCTCTCATCTCCCAATCTTCATATTCTATTGAAACATCCCTACATACCAGTAAAAATCAAAAATTTGTGCAATCCTTAACCGATTGGTTTGAGAAATTTCAACCTTCACAAACTGAAGCAAAATCCAGTTTTAGGACTTGTTTCAAGTTAATTCCCCCAGAAGAACCAGAGAATCAAGCGAAAAAGAATCCCCTTTGGAAACTACAATATTATTTACAAGCAAAGAAAGATTTGTCCCTTCTTGTTCCGGCTTCAAAAATATGGAAAACACGCTCAAATACATTCACATTCCTAAAACATCGATTTGAAAACCCTCAAGAAAGGTTATTATCCGACTTGGGGAAGAGTTCTCACCTTTTTCCAAAGATAGAGAAGAGTCTTCTTAAAGCTCATCCATCAGAATTAATATTATCCCTAAATGAAGCATATGCATTTTTGCGGAAAAGTGCAAGTCTACTAAAACAGGAAGGGTTTGGTATCATTGTCCCTGGATGGTGGAATAAATCTCAAAATCATCTTGGATTGATGCTCACAATCAAACCAAATAAAAAAACCCAAAATAAATCCGCTCAAAAATCCAATCCTAAAATAAGTTCGGGAAAATTCGGTTTTAATGATTTGGTTGAATTTGATTGGAAAGTGGCATTAGGTGATAAATTACTTTCAGAGAATGAATTTGAGAGATTATCCAGTCTCAAGGTCCCTTTAGTAAAGATACGGGGTCAGTGGTTTGAATTAAAGTCGGAAGATTTAGAGAAAATTGTCAAATTCTTTGAGGAAAATAAAAAACAAAGGAACTCTACTGAAAGCCTTACTGGGGAAATGCCATTGCAAGAAGCGATCCAGATTGGAATTGGTCAAAAACAATCAAAATTCGATCTCCCCGTAATTAATTTTATAGGAGTAGAGGGATTAGAAGAATTAGTTACCAGATTCATTGAACCTCCAAAACTTGAAAGTATAGCAATACCATCGACATTTAAGGGAAAACTTCGACCTTATCAGAAAATCGGTGTTTCATGGTTAGTTTTTTTACGAAAATATGGAATTGGTGCTTGTTTAGCCGATGACATGGGATTAGGGAAAACAATTCAAATAATTGCTCTATTGCTAATAGAAAAACAAAATGCAAAAATAAAAAACCCAAATCAAAAACAAAAAAAATCAAATCAAAAACAAAAAAAACCAAAGATAGAAAAATTAGACTCCGGATTCTATAAAGGCACAACCCTCATCATCTGCCCCTTATCTGTAGCTGCCAATTGGGCTAAAGAAATAGTAAGATTTGCACCTTCTTTAAAAACAATGGTACATCATGGTCCTGATCGGCTCATTGGAAATACATTTATAAATCGAATACAAAAATATGATGTTGTTATCACTACGTATGGAATCATACGGCGGGATCAAGATCTATTTATCAAAATTGCATGGGATAATCTCATTTTAGATGAATCGCAGAATATTAAAAACCCAAATTCCCTTCAAACTCAAGCAATTAAAAAATTAATTGCTAATCACCGAATAGCCTTATCTGGGACTCCGATAGAAAATCGCCTATCAGAATTATGGTCATTGGAGGACTTTCTTAATCCCGGATTTTTAGACAAACGAACAGTCTTTCATAAAATGTTCGCATTACCCATTGAAAAGTATAATAATCAAGATCAACGAAATCGTCTAAAGAAATTAATCGAACCAATTATATTACGTCGAATGAAATCGGATAAAAATATTATTAAGGATCTCCCTGAAAAGATAGAAGCAAATATTTTTTGCAATTTGAAAGCGGAGCAAGCCACCCTATACAAAGCAGTTGTGAAAGAAATGGTGGAAAAAATCTCGGATTCAGAAGGAATTCAAAGAAAAGGCCTAATTTTAAGCAGCATCATGAAATTAAAACAAATTTGCAATCATCCCGCTCAATTCTTAAAAGATCGAAGTCAAATCAAGGGAAGATCTCTGAAATTAGAAAGAACTAAAGAAATGCTCGAGGAAATTATTCTTTCGAAAGAAAAAGCATTAATTTTTACTCAATTCAAAGAAATGGGATTAATAATACAGAAATATTTACAGAATGAGTTACAAACCGAAATCCCTTTTCTATACGGTGCCACCACCAAAGTTCAACGGGAAAATATGATTCATGCATTCCAACAACCAAATTCCGAAATACAAATTATGATCCTTTCTTTAAAGGCAGGTGGTGTTGGAATAAACCTTACAAGCGCTAACCATGTGTTTCATTTTGATAGATGGTGGAATCCCGCAGTGGAAAACCAAGCATCAGACCGAGTTTATCGCATCGGTCAAACAAAAAATGTGAATGTTTATAAATTTATTACGATGGGCACAATTGAAGAAAAAATTAATGAGATCATCGAAAAAAAACAAAAATTAGCTGAAAGCATCATTGGATCCAATGAAAAATGGATTACCGAATTGGATAATGAAAAAATCAAGGAAATGTTTACATATCGAAAAGAACTGGCTGTTTCAGCAAAATAATTGAATTATTACGGAAAATCGAAAAAAAAGGGGATTCTATTTGGGAAGAAGGTATAATAATTACTATCATTATGAATATTACAAAAAAACGACACCAATTGAAGTAGAAAATGGTATATCGTTATCAAAGCAACGGGGTGATATTGCAGAACAATGGTGGTCGAAAAGATGGATCTCATATTTAAAATCCTTGAATATGGGTGCAAGATTAACTCGAGGAAAGTCATATGCTCGTAAAGGTCAAATAATTTCATTAGACATTGTGAATGGGAAAGTTATCGCGAAAGTTCAAGGCTCCTATCGGGAACCTTATACAGTTGAGATTAAATTAAAAGCAATCTTGAAATCCCAGTGGAATAAAATAATTAAGCTTTTAGCATCCCAAGCAATTTATACTTCCAAACTTCTAAACGGTATAATGCCCCAGGATATTGAAAAAATTTTTACTAAGGCAGATGTTGAACTATTCCCAAGTTCTAGAAGTGATTTAAAAACAGATTGCTCCTGTCCGGATTATGCGAATCCGTGTAAACACATTGCAGCTGTTTATTATATTTTAGCAGAAAAATTTGATGAAGATCCATTTCTGATCTTTGAATTGCGAGGAAAATCAAAAGATGACCTAATTGCGATGTTAAGAGAAGCACGGACAAAAACAGCAATAGATTTATCTACACCCTTGAATATTTTTCCACAAAATTTATCTAATATTCAATCTAAAAAGGAGAACACTCTCCTTGAAAAAGGAGTTGATTTTTTTTGGCAAGGTGAAAAAGCCAATTATGTAAATTTTATCTCATTTTCTCCCTCCAATCTAAATGCCGAATTATTAATGAAAATAGAACCCAGCCCGATTATTCTCGAAAATAATAACCTATCTGATATTCTGCGTAAAACCTATTTATCGCTAACGGAAATTACTCTCGATAGAATTAATCAAAGTTTTAGATTTAATGAAGATGAAACATTAGATGAAACAAATGATGGAGAAAAAGATGACGAAATAGATAAAAAAGCAGAAGAATCCAGATCGAATACACAAAAGGAGCCTAATTCGGATTTAAATCTTAACTTAAAAGCTATTTCACCCCAAAAACGAAAGAAAAACTTGAAAAAGATAACTACTCAAACGATTAATTCCATAATAAATGAAGAAATTTTAGATCAAAAATGGGACAAAATCTTAAGACTACTTGCCAAGGATGATGATCTTTCATCCCTATCCCAGAAATCTATGACAATTATGGTAAATGTAATTAAAACACTTATTTTAAAATGGATGCATGATAAATCGGGCAGTCGTCCAGATAACAAAATCGTTCAAGCAATTATCACCGCCAAAAGGCTCTCAAATGTACGGAAAAATACGAGTGGTGAACAAATGGCAACGGATTGGAATTGTTGGTTTCATAATTTTTGGAAGAAAAACTTTCGATGCAGAAATTTGAAGAAAGAATTTCGGAAACAAAATTTTTCAATTAACAAAGTAGAAGAATATTGGACTCTTTTAGATCTTGATAAAGAATAATCAATTTGAAACTATAAGTGTAAATAGAGAAATTAAAAGATAAGATCGATGCAATTTTGCTAATTAGAGATAAGGGAATTATTGATTGAACTGAAGGAAATCAAAAAATATTATAATGCTGAAAATTAATCATATAGCAGAAAACTGCTTATTGATTATTAAAATTGATTAGTAGTCAATGATAATGTCGGTTTTTGTCAAAAAGCATTAATCTCCTAATAATATTACTTATTATAGATTATTAACGATATTTTAACAAGAAAAATGATTTCTTCAGAAACATGCGATAAGAACAATATTCACACAAAATTTTTCGAAGCAATAAATCTTCTAATTCAAAAAGATTTTAATGAATATTTTGATTTACTAAAAGAAATAAATGATATATCCCCTGAAAACATTATTTCGTCAATAATGCATATCACTATTAATGGAACTTATGAAGAATTAGGAGTTATCAATATTATTGTTAGAGATATTAATCAATTACATGAATTACCTGCTGAAATTTTAAAAACAATGAAAAATGTTAAAAACAATAATGAAACAATCATCCGTTTAATTATTCTTTATTCTAGTATGTTTCTCTTAGGATATAATCAACCCAGAAGTATTGAGAACCTACTTGATGAGTACTCTGTAAATGAAGAGCAATATCTTGTTATTAATTATAAAATAATTGATATAATGACAGAGAAATTACGTGATTTCGTTTCAGATACAGAATTTAGTAATACTTTAAATTTCAAAAAAAGTATTGAAGAAATTATTCCTTTCCAATCAACAACAAGATTTCATCATGAAACTGAAGCTTTTACATCATTAATATCAAAAAAAATCCCTATTGAACGATTTCTTAATGATCTTGAACGAATTTCAAATAATGCAGATGAAAGTAAGTCTTTTATGAATCCAATTCCCAAATTGCAAAGTCGAGTAAATTCTATTGAAGCTCGGAAGATTTCTAAATTAATTGATAAAAGAATGAAAGAAGGAAATTATATAGGACTCCTTCGATATTTTGTTAAATTACAGAATTTAGAACCAAAAAATCCAATTGTTTGTTATTATAAATCAAAAGTTATTAGAGAAATATCTAATTTTTCAAATCCGCAAAAAAAAAATGCTTTAATTTTCAACGAACTTGAAAAATGTTTAAGATTCGCATCTAATGAAGCATATATTGCATATTACTTTGATCTTTCAGTTTCTCTCGAAATGATGGGTTGTTTTAAATCAGCTTATCTTTTAAATTTAAAATTGATATTATTTTCTCCTAATGATCAACAATTGAACATTTCTGCAGCTTTTTGTGCGTATCAATTATTACGTCCATTTAAACACTTTTTATATTACGCCGCGTTATGTGATCCTATACGAACCGCTAATTTTATTGATGAATTCTGGATATTTGAGCGCTTTAAACCGCAAGATCGATTCAAAAAGAGTAATTTCTTTCTAGAAACTGTCAAAAATCTTGAAGAAGTATTTATAGAAGTAAAATTGGAGTATTACAGTATTATTTCTCTTCCGAATTATATACTTCAATTATTGGGAGAAAGATTTCCATATGAGGAATATATAGGTTATCATCCCTTTCATGTTGATCTTTATGAAAGCTCTGTAGAAGATTCTGATGAAAATATCGTTAATTTACTAAAAAGACCTTTAATGGATTCAAATGATTTTTATGACTCTGAATTTGCGCCTTATTGGACTAAAAGTAAGGAATTTATCAGTCTTCCAAAATATACATGGAAAACACGTAATCATATTCCATTTTTCATAACGAACATAATATATCACTTTTTTCAATTGCACCCTGCAGAATGGACTTGGGAAATTTTAGAAAAAACATTTATAGAAATCATTCCCAAATATGATTTATCACCGAAATATTATATCAAAACAATAATAAAGGTTATGCAGAACTTTTGCGATTTTCTAGTTCACGAATTTGATTACCAGCATTTTTCTGGTTTTTCTAGAAAAATTAATGTGATATCTGAAGAATTTTATTTACAAAATCAAAATAATCTGAAGATATTAAAAGTAAAATTTAAAATTAAATTATTAAAAAGATCGAACTATTATTTTAAAGAGATTTGAATAATCTATTTTATAATTTTTTAAGCGTAAGATACTATCCAATAATGAAGGTGGAAGATCATCGGGAAGTTGATTCAGTATCCGATCTTTTGCGATAGGACGAAATGATCGCTGTTTAAACAATGTATCAATCCATTGAAACCATTGTTCGATTTTTTCATTTGCAACAATGATTGCAGGGGAGAGTTTTGTAAAGTTTTTATTAAGATTTAATGGATCCCAACACTCTTTAACTAAAAAACGGGTTTCTTCAAGAGTTTCTAAACCTAATTTTTGTTGAATTTTTGATAATGAAATGATTCTATTTTTTTCCATCATTTCCTCTAAATCGGAGGACAAATGATGTATTATCTGATTTTTAATTTTCCTATATTGTGGGATTTCCCATTTCTTAATATATTTTTCTAATTCCTTAAGAGGAAATTGGTTTTTTTGATATATAAATGTTGGAAAAGGAGTTTTTGGAAAATTTAATTTTTCATCAATGAGTAATAAGAGACGATTATGCCATTCTGAAGGAAGATTGTTAAGTTGTTGTAATTTGTGTTCTTTATATTGACTTGACCAATATCCTATTATTTCAATAAATAAAGATTGTCCGTGATAATGTAGTTGGAAATCCGGAATCATAATATGATTGATCCCCTTTTCAGGTTCCGGAACTAAAATTATTTCAGCATCTCGGGTTACTCTACTAAATAAATTGGAAACACAAGTAATCTTTTGAAAAAATAACTCTTCAGTCTTTGAATCAAACGAGATATTTTTTTCAACAAGAATTTGGGATATAGGAAACCAAGGTTTCAGCGAATCTAAACTAACTTCTATAGATCGTTTCCGGTGTAGAATTTTTACTTTTGGAATGCATACTAATTGAGATTGATAATTTTTCCAAAGATAATAGAAAATACGTTGGAAATTTTTTATTAAAGTAGGAGAACGCGCCACAATCTCTTCGGGAATTATTACTTTAAGAATCATTTGTGAATCTGGAAGACTGGGAATAGAGATTGATGTGGGAATGGAAGTGGAAGAAGAATTGGAAGATGATTTATGGTTTTTATGAATTTTGGGATGTTTGAAAAGAGATTTAGAATAATAGAAATCACAATATAATCCTGAACGGGTGATCATATAAAATATTTTACGATATTCACTACCTAAAAGAGGTTTTTTAAAAATGACTTCTAAAGTGTTTGATCTTTTCAGCAAAGCTTTGAGTAATTCATCATTAAAAGCATCAATGATTTCATTTACTATGGGTATTTTTGTAGTTCTTTGACAATTTCGTTGTAAAGTTAAATTAGATGAATAATCTGAAAAAATTTTTTTGCCTAAGTCTGAAGAAGAAGAAAAAGAAGAAGAGATATCTAAATTTTGACTTAGATTATTAAATACTTCTTGATGTTGCTCGGGAAGGCAATAACCGCCACATCGTTGATTTACTAAATCAAAAAGACGAATTCTTAATTGGCTTCTATTAGGATCAATAAATTTATTATCAATAGGGATACCCGCGTGATAAAATTGTGAGAGTAAAAGGGTTTTAAGTGCTTGAGAATATTTAATAGAAGAACAAATATTTTCTGGAAATTTTTCCTTTATATCATTAAAAATATTATCAATATTCGCTTCTAAGAAATTGATTGCTGATTGTAATCCCTGTTCAAGCTCAGGAAATTCTTCTTTTGTTAAAGGAATAGGAGAATAATCACCATTCTTCTCCCGTTTAATTTCAATTAGTGCCGGATTCATAATGTTCTTCTTGATTTTTTCTTAAGTTTAAGTTTAGGTATAAGTTTATTTTCTTGATCTTTTCGATGCTAAACTGATTTCAGATGTTTTTGAAGTGATAATTTCATAAAGATAAGCCTTTTTATCAGGCATAGGACGAAGTAGTCTCCCTAATCGTTGAATAAATTGACGTTTAGTCCCGGTTCCGCTTATAATAATTCCTACGTTTGCTTCGGGAACATCAATTCCTTCATCTAATACTTTCCCAGAAGCTAAAATTCGATAATATCCTTCTCGAAAATGTTGCATAATTTTTTTTCTTTCTGATGTAGGGGTTCGACTTGTTAAAGTGGGGATTAAGAAATATTGAGATATTTTTTCAATAAACTCAATATTTTCACAAAATAATAGAATTCGATCCTTTGGATGGTGAGAAAACAAATTTTGGATTGCATTAATTTTGTTTTCGGCATTAAAACTAATTTTCCGAGCACGATTATATGCGATTATGGCTCGCTTTGCTTCTGGGTCCCTATTTGCTCTAAAAATCATCTGTTGAAAAGCATTAGATTGGAATCCAAACTTTTTCAGATAGGTTTTATAAATCATTTGTTCATCTAAATAATTTTTATATATTTCAGGGAGTAATTTAACACGAACCTTTCGATGTTCGAATTCTGCTAAATTTCCCGATTCGGTTAATACTTCTTTTGATTCTTGGTAAACAATTGGTCCTACAATTTTTGATAGAATGGGATATAAATCGTCGGATTCTTGTAAAGTTGCGGTGAGTCCCATTCGTGCCTGCGCAATTGTTCCTTCTGCAATTTTTCGGAATTTTTTTCCGGCTAAATGATGAACCTCATCAAATATCAATAATCCAAAATAGTTCTGGAATTTTTTCAGATATAAATAACCCGAATTGTAAGTTGTGATCGTTATTGGCTTGATATTTTTATGATTTCCACCAAATCGACCAATTAATTCTTTTAAAGGAATCTTATTGGGATCCAACTTAAAACTTGTGCAGATTCGTTGATACCACTGTTCCATTAATTCTATTGTTGGTACTACAATTAACGTTCGTTTCTGTATCAATGTAATTGTAAATAATCCGATATGCGATTTCCCTGCACCTGTTGGAAGAATAATCATTCCCCGATTACTCGCATGCTGCCAAGCTTGCATTGCTTTTTTTTGATAATCTCGTAATTGAAATGTTGGGTGCAAAGTACATGGTAGAGAATAATCCGTTGAAAATCTTAATTTAATAGGAATATGATTTTCTGTTATTCTTTCGTAAATTTTCAAGAAATCAATTGGACTACATCGAATTCCTTTTGCATGTGAATCTTGAATAAAATTTATATTGGGTAATAAATGTGAAGCGCTTTTTAGTGATATATTGCGTATTAGGAGATCTGTCCCTTTAAAAGAAATGTCAAATTTACCCGACTCTGTCATCTTGTAATTCCCCCAAAATTGAAAATGTGTTAGATTTTATAAAATCTATCTCGCTGATGATTTAAAAGATTATACTTCAGGAGAAAAATTATATTAAATATAACGTAGATAAAGCGCGAATTAAAGAGCTTGAAGAAAAAATAGAATATATTGAGAATTGGGCTTGAAATTCTTGCAATTTTTTTATCGCCATTGAATAAATCATCAATTTACTTAAAAGCGATAGAATTATTTCTCGTACGAACACCAACTAAGGTTAGAATTTCAGCTAATATATAAGTTGATGTAAATATTTGACCATATTTTCCCGTTTTTATAAGATTTAGTAATTCTGCACTGCGATTTTAATGAGGTTCCTTTGGGTTGACTAAACCTATGAAAAAGCCCGTATCTAAGAAAATTGCCATTTTTATTCCTTTTCTCCTTCTGTATCTCTATTCTTATATTACTGAAGTTTATTCCTTATTTTGTATAAATATCTGCATCATCCTCATTAATAAAACCCTCTCGATCCGCAGGATACCATTTTATCTTTGAAAGTTTTGCGCGCATAGCCATTATGTCTTGGAGTTTTTTATCATCAAAAACAGGAATTGGATTTATTCTTTGAATTAGTTCGTCAAAATGATCTTGCCCTAATCTCACACAATGATCTAATATTTCTTGCTGAGTAGTTTTTCTCCCTAATCTTAATGTGATTTTAGCAACTAACTCATCTAAATTTTGCTTGTTCGTAATTTTCACAATTGACATAATATAATATATAAGTAAACAAAAGTATGAAAATATACTTTATTTAAAAAAACGACATCTCTTCTTCCTCATCTTCAGAATTATCATACTCTCCAAATTTTGAAGGATCGATATTCACTTCATACTCACGAACAACACGATAAAGTTTATCAAAAACAAGTTTAACAGTTTCTTCGTCTTTAACTCCCGTACAAACAATTTTTCCAGTTGAAAACAGCAACAATACCGATTTTGGATCTTTCATTCGATAAATCAATCCAGGAAAGACTTCTGGCTCATACATAACATTATCCATCACAACGG
>JAUWMK010000275.1 GCA_030613185.1 Promethearchaeum sp. | reverse complement strand
TTAGCGAAATATGAAAAAGGAATAAAAATTTCAGATAAAAAGATGGAATCACTCAAAATAGAACGTTTGGATTTTCACGGAGAATGGAATTATACGATTTATCCAAAAATTGGATAGGTTATTTTCAAACAGATCCTTAGTTTCTTTACCCTTTAAATTGGAAAATACCTGATTTCGGATTTCAATCATTTTATTAATATCAAGAGATTGTGAAGCTTGGGGTTCAATTTCATTCAATTGCTTTAAGACGTATTTTAATGAATCTCGCATAACTTTTTCAAAATCCCATAAAGTTCCGTCTCCATCGAAAGAAATTACTTTAATGTTATCAAACTTTTTCATTTTTTTCCAGTTTTCTTCAAGTTTTCTTCAATCTTCTTAAAAATAATCTCGAAACCATCCTCCAAACCTTCCACATTCCCTCCACCTTGAGCGAAATTTGGCTTTCCCCCACCTTTTCCACCTTTTTTTGATGTAAACAATTTTAAAAGTGTATTCATCTCCACCTGGCTTTCATTTCCTTTTGAAGAGCGCGCAAATATAAGATTAGCTTTATTATTAGCAATATTTGCAGTAAGAATAATGCATTGTTCAATTTCTATAAGGTCGGTTACAATTTTTCTTATGATTTTGAAATTACCATCATTAGAAATAAGTTTAACAACTGGAATACCCTCTATTCTTCGAGTTTGGTTAATTTCTCTTTTAAATTTGTCTTCTAATAATTTATATTGCAATTCTTCAATTTGTTTTCGTTGAATTTTATTTTCTTCAAATAATTTCTCTACAGAATCCATCAAATCTTTTTTCTTAACTGCCAAAAATTCTGCAATTTCTAAGATCATTTTATTTTTCCACTGATAATCACTTAAAGCTCGTTCTCCACAAATAAAATCAACACGAAATCCTTTTTTTACCTTAATCCATTTTATTACTTTTACAATCCCTAATTCACTTGAACAATTTAAATGAGTCCCTCCGCAAGCTGAATAATCAAATTTACCAACTTCAACGATTCGTATATTTTCATTTACCTTTGGTTTTTTACGCAATGGAAACTTATCTAATTCATCTTTACTAACCCAGTGAGTTTCTATTTGCCTATTCTCTGAAATAATTTTGTTTGCCATATTTTCTACTTTGAAAACATCTTCCCATTTTAATTTGGAAAGACCAATATCTAAAGTTAAAGAATTTTCACCTAAATGAACAGAAAATGTTTCTCCTCCTAATTCCTTAAGAAAACTTTCGGATAATATATGTTGAGCAGTATGATTTTGCATAAATTTATATCTACGTACCCAATCTATTTTTCCTTTTACTTTTTTTCCGATTTCTAAGGATTTTTCTGTAATGTGAATGATTTCCCCATCTTTAAATTGAGTGTCAAGAACAGAAATCTTATCTATTTTACCCTTATCGCCTAATTGCCCTCCACCCTCTGGATAGAAACAAGTTTTTTCTAATATTATTCCGAATTTTCCTTTTAACTCCCCTTTTAACTCAATAACTTCAAGAACTTTTGAAGTAAATTCTTTTTGATAGGCATTTTTATAATATAATTTTTCGGTTGTCATACATCACATCGCCGTTTTAATTTTTTCTAAATATTTTGCAGATTGAGTTTTGAAATATAATTGATACATCTCTTGATAAGAGCCTTTTTGACTCATTAAATCTTTATGAGTTCCGATTTGTTTAATTTCTCCATCCTCTAAAACAATAATGAAATCACTATTAAGAATGGTTGTTAATCTGTGGGCAATTACTATGGATGTTCTTCCCTTAAGTAATAATTCAGTAGAATCTTGTATTTTTGACTCGGTATACAAATCTACAGCGGATGTAGCTTCATCCAAAATAATAATATCGGGTTTTCCTAGTAGAACACGAGCATATGAAAGCATTTGGCGTTGACCGACTGAAAGATTCTTGCCGCCTTCTGTAACCATAAAATCTAAACTGTGAGGCAATAATTCAATAAAATCACGAGCTTGCACTGCATCTAAAGCATTCCAAATATCTTTATCAGAAGCATTTTCACTTCCAATAAGCATATTTTCCCTTATTGTTCCCTTAAACAATAAAACTCGCTGACTTACAAGACCAATCACAAATCTTAATGATTTTAATTCATAATTTTGAATTTTTACACCATCGATTAAAATTTTTCCATCATCAATATTGTAAAACCTAGGTATTAAAGCAGCAATAGTAGACTTCCCTGAACCAGTATGCCCAACTAATGCAACGCGTTGACCTGGTTTAATATGAAATGATATGTTTTTTAACACAGGAGTATCTTCTACATATGAAAAATTGACATTCTTAAATTCTACTTCTCCTTGTATTTTTTCTGCGATTTTTAATGAAGTATTTATTTCTTTAATATCAGAATTTTCACTAATATCTAATAAACGTTCAAGATTCACAAATAAACTCTGAAACCGGCTATAATTTCGCGCCAATGAAAGAAGAGGATAATAGTAATAGTCCATTAAAAAAATAAAAAGATAAAATGTAGCAACATCAAGATTACCATTATAAGTTTCAATGGTGCCAACAGCCAGAATTATTATGAGTAACATATGCCTGAAGAAATCGTTAATTGGTCCAATAATAAAAATTGCAAATCCTCGCTTTATTGAAGATTTATACGTTTCTTCGTTGAGATCTGTGAATTTTTTTATATTTTCCTTTTCTCTGGCAAAAGATTTACTAATTGCAATGGATCTCATTGTTTCGCTGAAACGTTGATTTACAGTTGCAAAATTTTTGCGCCAAACTTTGGCAACCCTTCTTTGATATTTCCTAAGCGAAAAAACAACTATGAAGAAAATCGGTAGAAACACAACTGAGGCAAGAGTCAATTTTGGGGAAAAATAGAGTAAAATACCAATTGTAATAATTAGACGAAAAAGGCTGGTGAAAAGATCAACAAATCTTTGTCCAGCTTCTCTCATTTCATTGATATCATTTGTTAAACTACTCGTTAAATAACCACTTTCAGAATTATCAAAAAAGGTTAAATTGTTCTCTAATAATCCATTAAACGCCTTTACTCGCAGATCTTTTGTTATTTGGGCATTTAGTTTAGCTTTAAAGATATTTTGAAACACTTCCCAAAACCATTTTACCAGCATCAATAGAAAATAAGCAACTAATGGAGTTAATATCATTTTTAATGTTGTAGAAATATCATTCGTTTGAATTAAATCCAAAGCCTTTCTAAAGAATAACGGAGCGATGGTTCCAAATGCCACATTCAGAAGAAGTAAAATAATTACAAAATAGAATTCTTTCAAGTGCAATCTAACTATATTCCATAAATATACTAATAATTCCTTATCGGTTCGCTTTTTACCCATTTCACTTAGCCTCCAACGCGGGTAACTCGTAATGTTTCTCGAATAATCTTCTGTAATAAGGATTTTTTCGGATTAAGTGCTCGTGTGTCCCCAATCCAACAATTTTACTATTTTCCAATATGATAACTAAATCCGCTTTAGCAATAATTGCTAATCGATGAGTTGTTATAACAGTTGTTCTGGTTCTTAATATTTCAGAGATAGCCTTCTGAATTTGCACCTCAGTCCGTGCATCTAACGCGCTAGCTCCATCATCCATAAGTAAGATTGAAGGATTCAACAATAATGCTCGTGCTATAGATAATCTTTGTGCTTGCCCTCCCGAAAGGCGCACGCCCCCTTCTCCAATCAAATTTTCAAATTTATTGGGAAGTTTCAAAATAAAATCATAAGCTTCAGCAATTTTAGCAACATTTACTATTTCTTCATCAGTTGCATTGGATTTTCCGTAACGAATATTATCTTTAACACTTAAATTAAAAAGAAAAATGTCTTGTTCAACTGTTGTTATGTTTTTCCTAAGAGATTTATTTGAATAATCTGAGATTGGCTTTCCACTGAGCAAAATTTCTCCCGATGTTGGTAAATACAACCTTTGGATTAATTTTGTTATTGTTGATTTACCAGAACCAGGTGGGCCCACTATTGCTATAGTCTGAAGATCTTCAACTTTAAATGAAATATTCCTTAAAGCGTAAGGTAAACCATTCTTATATCTAAAAGATACATTTTTAAACTCAATTGTTGCATGTTTACTTTCAAATTCCAAATCTCCATCTTTATATGCATCAGGATCTTTTTCACTAACGATGTCATAAATTCTATCGGCGGATACTTTTCCACGGATTAAGAACCACATAGTCCATTGAACTTCTTCGCTCATTCCTGTGAGAAACGATACAAATCCAGCGATCAGAATAACTTCCTTTATACCAATACCAAATAGACCTTTGTATACAAAATATAAGCTCAAAACAATCATTAAGGCAGAATATATTGTAACAACAAAAATCGGATAGAACCAAGCACTCTTTGTTTCTTCTTTGATTACATTTTTTTGATATCTAATTGCTGTTTTTAACAACTTCTTTTTTGACCAAGGTGTCGCAACAAAAGATTTGATCTCGCGAATACCCGTTAAACCACTGTTTATAACTTCGGATATTTCGGCAAAATTTTCTCTTGTTTTAACACTCAACGGGAGAATTTTTTTGGTATAGATGGATGTTGTAATAGCAAATACGATGAACACAATTACAGTGATGAGTGCCAGAATATAGTGGATACTTAAAGTGATGATGAATGCTACTATCCAAACAATTGTAATATTGATGATGATTCTTACGGCAGGTGAGATCGCAATATTTATTGTCCGAGTATCCCCTGTTGCCCGAGCCATAATATTTCCAACATCCTTTGAATCGTGATACGTCAAACTTCTGTATTGGAGGGATTCAAATAATTCTTGTGTAATATCAGTGGTTACCCTATGAGCAAGCACTTCGTTTAGAAAGGAAACTGAAAAATATAAAAATGCTTGCACAAATGCTAATCCTAATAGAAACCAAAGTTGCCCTTTTGCATTTGCTATTCCCCCTCCCTCTATTGAAATTTCAATCACATTTGCTGTAATCGAAATTGGCAAAAGAAATAATAAAATTTCAATCATACCCCCAAGTAGGACATAGAAGGTTTTGAAGGGATATCGCAGATGAAGCCGAGCAACCCATTTTAACGAATTCATATCTTGATCTTAATTGAGAAGATTTTCTTCATTGAAAAAATTAACTCTTGTTTTTTATTAGATCATATGTTGAAGATTTTTGACAATATGTTCCGACATAAATAATTTAGAAAACCAACACTAAGATCTCTGTATTAAACTCATTTTACTCATTTTACTCAATTAACTCAACTTACTTTTAGATAATATCGGGATGATATCCGTTTTTTTTATTTAGAAAAAGGACAAATAATTTAGAATTTATCGATTTGATGATTATGACATCCGTACAAAATTTTAACCAATGGCAATCTCATGTTGAATTAATGAAGGACATGGCTGAAAAATCCAAAAATCCAGATGTTAAAGCTTTTTCTCTCCGCTTATCTGCTCGATTCTATTATAAATCTGGAGAAATCGAATTAGCTCAAAAACTTATTAAAGAAGCATTAGATTTATACCCTTTAAACCACAGATATCACCAACACACACTTAAAGAATTAACACGTTATAATAATGAAAGTATTTTGAAAATCTGAAAATTGATTAATTATGATTTTTTTTATTCGTTCTACTCTGCTTACCAGTGAATCTTTATTTAGAATAAATTAATCTTTATATTATGCAAAATAATCAAGAAAATCTTTCAGTTGAAGAGAAATTCATTCTAAAGGCTATTAAAGAATCAGGAGAAAATGGAAAATCAATTGCATATAAGAAATTGCAAGATATTTGCGCCGATGAGTTTGAAGGAATCCGTCTAATCCTTAAAAAATTAAAAGGTAAGAATTTGGTTGATTTTGATGGAATGATCCCGGGTTTTTCAAGCGTTATAACATTGAGCGATTAAAAAAAATGAAGAATTTATCGTTAAAAACTAATTCTTGATTGGTCTTCCATCATTATTTTCGGGGATTTTTTTATGAAATTGTTTGAAATGGCGTTAGAATCCCTTTCCTCGAACTTGTTTAATTCTAGTTTAAAAAGATTTTGTAGTAAATAGTTTCATTTAGCCCTGCTTTTATTCAATTCTTCTTCACTAAACATGATAAACATATATTACTAATTCACGTGTACTATTTTTTATTTTTTCAGTTTTTTAACTCATCCCGATTGCCCATCATTCGAATTTATTCCTATGCGGTAATCATTTCCTATTGAAATGATAACGTTAATTGCGTTAAATGACTAAAAAATTTTTTTGTCGTTCAAAACCTTTTTAAGTAATTTCAATGAAAATAGTATTACAAATAAAAATTTTGAGAAAATGTTTAGGAAGTCGAGATAAAACATGGAAAAAAAAAAAATTCTTTCATTATTTATTGGTAATACCGATTGATTTATAGTTCTTTCTTCTCTTTTTTCCAAAGTGCTTCAGATGTTATAACTGTGCAGTTTAGGATCCCAGCGAGACGCACGCACGCTCCCGAAGTCGAGCGAAGGCCATATTGGTTCCGCGCCAC
>JAUWMK010000317.1 GCA_030613185.1 Promethearchaeum sp. | reverse complement strand
GTGGCGCGGAACCAATATGGCCTTCGCTCGACTTCGGGAGCGTGCGTGCGTCTCGCTGGGATCCTAAACTGCACAGTTATAACATCTGAAGCACTTTGGAAAAAAGAGAAGAAAGAACTATAAATCAATCGGTATTACCATCCTTCGACCACTTATTTTTTAAGTGATGGGAAAATTATATATTATGAAAAAAAAAAAAATTTCATATTCGTCAATAACTACGATAATAATTCTTATGTTTTGTATATCACAAGTAAATGAAGTTAGGGCAATAACATTTAGTTTCGAAGAACCAACAAGATTTCAAAATGAAGAATGGTCAGTAATTATTGAAAAAAGCACAACGGGAGTTACAAAGTCTTTAAAATTTATTCCCAATTCCACTGATATTATAGCTCATGGATACACTGGTGGTTTACTGGATGAGGACTGTTATATTTCAAGAATGACTGAAGATGGGGCTGTTCTTTGGATCTCATCAATAAATACAACTAATGTAGATCTTGAAATTTTATCTTTGACTTCAGGGGAAGTCATTGCTTTTACAAATGATCTTTCAAATGTTTTAATATTAGTTAGATCTTATGAGTCAGGTGTTGGGTCCCAACTACTAGTGTATGAATTTGCATTAGAAGATGGGAAGTTTATAGAAAAATACTTAATTTATGACAAAAACTTTGGGAATTCTGTAAATGTATATGGAAATATCGTTGCTGATCCAATAGATGATAATAAATTTTATTTCTCAATTAGTAACTATACATCAGGAAGTGAATACGACTTCTCATTAAGTGCATGGGATAAATCAACCAATGGGTTTATATGGGAAATCGAAGTAAATGACTATTATATTGGGCATTGTTTCAAAATGTGTTATTGGCCAACTATGGATAAAATTGTTGCTTTGGTTGTTGCAGAATCTGGTCTCGGAAGCCAATACACATATATGTATTTATTCCCAATTGACGAAATTATAACTAATCCCCAAATAGAACCTATAGATGCATCAGTAGAATACTGTCAAACCTTCATTGATTTTGATATTTATGAAGATAATATATACATTTTAACGGTAAATGGATCACAAAATGCTTTAATGTATGAAGAAGATTGGTATATTACTATCTGGGACACTGAAATAAATCGGGATTATGAAATGATTATTCCTGCTATACATTCTGCATCTGAATTGAGTGAAATTAATGTAGTTGATGGTAGTAGATTAATTATAAGCGGATATAGTTATTTTGATTATTTCCGTAATGATGAAGTTTCAAAAGAACTATTTCTCTCATATTATGAATTTAATGAAGGAAAGTCTGAGTTAAATTCAATTGCAATGGCGAGATTTGGTTCAAGTGATGTTACATCTTGGTGGTATTCCACTATATCTAATGCAAAAGGAGAAACTTACTGTGCAGGGAGTAGTGAATATTCTGGTGGAGGAAATTATGTAAATATTATTTCTAAATTCCAAAATATTTACACTTCTCTTAATATTTCTGACACTCCTGCGGATAATGATCCTGAAGATTTTCTTAACAGATTTTTACAACAAGATTGGTTAATTTCCGGGATCATGGCATCTTTTGGATTAATTATTGGAGGTCTTTTGATTTCTTTAATCAAAAGAAAAAAATAAGATAAATTTAAAGAGATAACTACTTTTTTTCATTTTTATTTTTCTAATTCTAAATATTTTAAATTTTCTTCGTTCACTTCCATTTGAATTCCTTTCATTATAAATCAAATTTTGGATCATAAGCGATAGCTTTAAATACGTGTTTTGATTTGATATAATTACAAGACAACTAAAAGTTGTCAACCGATTCTAAAAAATTGGGTGAAAAAATTATGGCATTAGCAAAATCAGAAAATAAATCAATTGAAGAAACCAGAAAACCCGAATATAAATACCGGATTAAACCACGCTACGGAGTATGGAGTGATGAAGATAAAATTACCATTCAAGCCGCACTTCCCGGTGTAAAAAAAGAAAACATAGAGATGAAAACATTATCAGATTATTTTACACTCCGCGCTAAACGGGATGATATTCTATATACTTTGGATTTAGATTTAGGAATTGAAATTGAAAATAAAGAAACAAAAGCAACCTATGAAGAAGGATTATTGAGAGTTGAACTCAAGCGTTATAAACCACTTGAACACGCATTCAATGTAAAAATTGAATAAAACAAATTTTTTTAATTTTAATCATACAAAAACAAAAAAACAAAAACTGGAGAAAATTATAATGGCAATCGTAGAATCTGAATCAAAAAATGGCGAAAATGGCGAAGTAGATCAGGAAAATAAAATTTACTACAGAGTATTTCCTGATATAACATCGGGCATTGACTATGAAAATCGAATAATTGAAATAGAAGTTAGCCTACCTGGAGTAGCTAAAAAAGATATTGAATTGAAAGTATTACCCACATGGTTTCATCTAAAAGCAAATCGAAATCATATTGGATATGGAGCAAATCAATGTTTCGGAAAGAAAATAATACCCGAAAAAACCACTGCAAAATATGAAAATGGGTTATTAAAAATTACTGCTCATATTAAGGACCAATTCGATGGTGCCCGGGAAATTACAGTATAATTTCATGGAGATGAAAAAAATGACCGAAAGCATAGTAGAGAAAAAAAGTGAAGCAATCCAAGAAAATATTGATCAAGAAATAAAATATCGAATAAGACCAAGAAGATATTTCAATTTTGATGCTGAAGAAAAGGAATGGGAATTAGAAATACATCTTCCAGGTGTGGAAAAATCTGAGATCAAACTTAGAATTTTACCAAACCTATACGATCTCAAAGCATATCGAGATGAAGTAATTTACTCTTTAACTCAATATTTTCCATGGGATATCGAAACTGATTCTGTTAAAACAGATTACAAAAATGGCCTATTGATTGTTTCAGGTAAGATAAGAGACCGAATGACCGATGCTGTTCCAATTAAATTGGAATAATTTTTTTTATTTCTATTTTTATTTCTCATATTTCTTTTCAAGGAAAAGATCTAACTGTTTTAGAGCAACAGGTAGATTTTTTCTTCCAAAACCGACCCTAATATGTGAAGATCCATAATTAAATAAAGTGCCGGGTACAAGTAAAACTCCACAATTCTCTACAACATCAATACAAAATTTTTCACTGTTCTCACCTGTTAATAATCGAACAAATCCGATGGAACCAGCTTTGGGTCTAACCCATTGGAAAATATTACTATATTTTAAGAAAAACTCATCTAATAACTTTAAATTTGATTTTACGATTGATAAATTTCGTTCCAATATCTTATCCTTGTTTTTCAAAGCAATCATAGCCAACATCTCACTCGGTGCACTATTACAAATTGTAGTAAAATCCTTGAATTCTTTAAATCGCTTAAGAATATCATCATTTTGGGTTGCAATCCATCCAATTCGTAATCCTGCCAATCCGAATGATTTAGACATTACTCCCAATGAAATTGCCTTATCATATAAATCACAAGCCGCCATCAAATTATCATTTGGATTTAATTCTAAAAATCTGTAAACCTCATCGGAAAATAATATCAGATTATGTGATCGCGCTATTTCAATTAATTTATTCCATTTTTCTTTGGAAAAATGCGCGCCAGTTGGATTATTTGGAGTGTTAACAATTATTACTTTGGTATTTGGTTTTATATTTTTTTCAAGAAAATCGAGATTTAGTTCCCAATTTTTATCCTCAAGCATAGGCCATTCAGTAATCTCACATCCAATAGAATTAGCGACCTCATATAATGATTGATATGCAGGAAACTGAACAATAATATGGTCTCCGGGTTTTAGCAAGATATTCATAAAAATAAAAATTGCTTCTTGTGCCCCAGCAAAACAAAATATATGGGAAGAATCCACTTTTTGGTATAATTTAGCAATTTCCTCCCTTAATAATGGCAATCCTTCGGACTCTGTATATCCTAAATTGGTTTTAAGGAAATTTTTTTCAGCGCCCGGTTCAAATGCTAAAATTTCTTTAATCGAAAGTGACTCACAATCCGAACTCCCTAGCATATAGGGCGCTTTAAACTCGTATTTTCCAAAAAATCGCTCTAATTTGAATGGATTAATTTTCATTGAGATAACATAAGAAAAAGATAATAATAATTTAACCAATGATTTTACTACTCGAATATACTGTGGATATATTTATCTAATGATATTAATGAATTCACATTAATTCCAATTGATATCTCTTTTATATTATTTTATTAAGAAAGTCCTTAATTATGGATAAAATATTATTCTAAATAGCCGTTTAGGTGTATATTTTTGTAGATTTATAAATTGTAGATTCCGTGAGCAATAATTATAAAATCGAATGGGGAAAAGTGTGCGTGATTTTTTAAATTCTCTCCGAGCTCAAGAATAAATTATCATTTCATATTGACTAGCATCTTAGTTTCAGATAAAAAAAAGAAAATAGGAATTTTGAAAGAATTTTGATGAAAGTTCTTTTTGGGGGATGAAACACGGGTTATTTGGTATAAATGGTTTATGTGATTAAAAATGAAAAGAAAAACAACGATATCTATTTCTCTTTTATTGCTTTTTATATTTAGCGGTCTAAGTTCAATGATTTCGGTAACTGCAGAAACTCCCATTGACCTTATTCCAATTGATATTGGGCCTAAAATAAGAAGTAGCAAATTACCCTTAATGCATCAATATGCGGAAAAATATGCGGAACAAAAAGGGTTACAAGATGATCCGGTTATTCCAGAATATCCAGATTATCCTGAAGTGGGGGCTCTTAAGACATGGCTAGTACTTGACAGTTATAATGGATATTATTTTCCAGCTGATTTCATTCTTCGTGCATATGAAGATTATAGTGAAATTTGGGTTCAATTAGATCTCTCTTATCCAGAAAAAAAAGGGGAACATCGAGATACACCTGTAATAACTGATGAAGATGTAGCTTACCTTTCAGCTGAATTTGATTCTAATATTTATCCAATAGATACTGGCTATTTTGGAAATGAAGATTTTCATGATGGATCAAATCAATACTTAACTGATTTTGGAGAGCATTTTAACGAAGGTGGTCGTTCTGTCATACTTGTTTCCAATGTCAGAGATGATGCATATTATGATGCTAAATATCCTTACTATATTGCTGGGTTCTACTCACCAAGCTTTGAATTTTACTTTGACAGAAATATTATCACAATCGACAGTCATGATTGGGAGAATCGAGTTGGGGATGATGCAGCAAGACCAAATCTTTATGAAGCAATTATTGCTCATGAATACCAACACTTAATTCATGATGATTGGAATACAGATGATGATATTTTTATGAATGAAGGTTGTTCCATGTATGCTGAGCCTCTATGTGGGTACGGTCTTGCTTGGGGTGATATTAATAGTTATCTTTTTACTCCTGATAATTCTTTGACCCAATGGGAAGATCAAGGAGGAACCAATCTCTTAGCAGACTACGGATCAGCGTTGATGGGGGCAATCTATTTAGGCGATC
>JAUWMK010000196.1 GCA_030613185.1 Promethearchaeum sp. | reverse complement strand
CAAAAAGTCATCAATATCATCTACAATGCTTTGGCAATAATTGAAAATAAGACAGGAGAGAATCCGATTCAAGTTTTAATCAATGCTATTGAAAACTGTGCTCCAAGGGAAGAAACAACCCGAATATCACTTGGTGGTATTAGTTATCAACAAGCTGTAGATATTGCACCACAGCGTAGAGTTGATTTGGCATTAAAGTTGATTGTGCAAGGAACAGTAGGGCTTGCATATAATAACGTTAAAACTATAGACGAGTTATTGGCGAACGAATTAATCTTGGCTGGTCGAAATGATACTAATTCACGTGCTGTGAAACGCAAGGACGAGTTAGAACGCGTGGCAATTTCTGCCCGATAATTTTTATATTTTTTTCTATCCTTTTCTTTATCGATTTTAATTTGAAGCGGTTGTTTGAATGAACACAAATATCACGAAATATAATCCTTTTAATCGCGGACCTTTTACTGTTGGTGTACTAACCCAAAACTTTCATGATTCAAAGAGAAACCGAACACTTCCTACTGAGATTTGGTTCCCCGCGACAGATGAATTTAAGAACAAAGATTTTGACGAAACCACGAAAGATAAATATCTAATGGGAGACATTCCTTCATCTCAAAATGCGGTTAGAGATGCAGAATTTCATGAGGGAGTTTATCCATTAATTGTTTTCTCCCATGGACATGGCGCACATCGGCGTTTAACTTCACACTTATGTACTCATCTAGCTAGTCATGGTTATATTGTAGCTGCACCCGATCATTTAGGGAATACATATTTGGATTTATTAAACTATAAGGAGCAAATTCAGAAAGGAACACCCCAAAATTTAGAGGAACTCGATAGACAGATATTTATGAACCGTCCCATTGATATCAAATTCATTATAGATTGTATGACATCTGATAAGGTAAAAATCCCATTAAAGATGATTGATGTTAGTAGAATAGGAGTTGCTGGATACAGCTATGGAGGATGGACAGTCCTTATGGTAGCATCTAGTGATTCGAGAATTTCTGCAGTTCTTCCTATTGCTTCATTAGGTGGTAATATTCCGGGCTCATCTGAACTAAATCCACTTTCCCAATTCCTCAACTTAAATTGGAAGCATAATATTGCAACGCTATACCTAGCAGCACAGAACGACACAATAATAGATGTAAGATCTATCCATGAAATGTTTAAACTCACATTAGATCCCAAAGAAATGATTGTACTTCTTCATGCTGATCATTTGCACTTTTGTAAGGAAGTAGAATCGACTCATAATCTAATACAAAAGCAACCAGAATTATTTTTTGGAGATGTTCCCTTGGCACAAAAAATAAAAGAACAAATGCTTCCGTTTGATAAATTATGTTCTGCTGAAGAAGGACATGCATTTTTGCAAGGACTTGGCCTCGCACATATGGACGCACACCTTAAGAAGAATTCAAATGCGATTGAAATCCTTTCTGGTGATATAATTGATTTTATGTCTGAAAATAATGTTAATGTCTTACATATAGAATCAAATTTTATTAGGAAAAGATAGGTTTTGGGGGATTTGCCCAATAATTTTTTTCTATACATTTCTTTATTGATTTTATTTATAAATTACATTTAAACCTAGTATTTTTATGTTAAATTGGCAGGCCCGGGGGAATTTGAATCCTCGAAAACTGGGTTCGCAACCCAGCACCATTCAGCTATTTAAGTGCCGTAGAATTAATGGTACTAAAAATTTATCCAGGCTAGATGACGGGCCTCTATTTTAAAAATATCTTGAGTGATTTAAATAAACATGCTTTAACAAAAAAATTTTTTGATTTCTACTTCTATTTTGGATTTCAAATTATAAGAGTTATAAAAATTATAAGAAAAATTCTAAGAAGATTCTAAGAAAAATATAAGATAAAATTATAATTATATGAAAAAATTTAGTTTATTATAAGAAAATGAGTAATCTTGATACTTCCAATAACACAGTCTCGTGCGTAATTTGTCATGGACCGATTGATTTATCCCATTTTGGAAGGGAACAAGTAACTAAAAATTTTGTAGGATGCCCGAATAGTCATCTTTGTCACTATGAATGTTTAAAAAAATGGATTCCTCATAGTTTAAACTGCCCTGTCTGTCATGAAAAGTATGATACTCATGTCATTAATGTATTTAATGAACATTTGGAACAATTAGAGAAAGATCGTAAAGATGCTGAGATGCGGGCGCAGGAGCTTCAAGCGAAAAAAGAAAAAAGGATTCAAGAATCAGAAAATGATGATCCAGAGTTTTTAGAGAGGTTAGAACGTGTAGAAAAGCTGATGGCTCAAACGAAATATATGGAAGTGCTCAATTTACTTTGGGATATTCATGATAGTTATAAATTCAAGATAAAAGATCCCCGTCATGCAAAGGTATTATTTGATATATCTTATGCTTTTTTCAAACTGAAGAAGTATGCACAATCTATACAACAGTTAATGAAATTGGTCAAGATTGACTTCAATTATCCGTTAGCTTTTTACTATTTGGGCTTGAATTACGAGGAAATGGGTCTTTTAGATAAAGTGAAGTGGGCTTATGATAGATCTTTACTTCAAATAGAAAAATTGTCAGAAACTCAAGATTATTATAAACCTTTTTTAGAGGATCTTCAGCAAAGGATCAAGAATTTAGCGATTTAGCATCTCAGAATTTGCGCGATTACCTTAAAAGAGTATTATATCTTTAGTGTCTATTTTAAGTGCGATATTTTGGTTTATTAACAGATTTTTAATCAAATCTTGATCTTGCGTCTGCATTTTGAGGTAGTTAAAAGGCTTTTCAACTTTATTTAGGTTGATTTGGATTATAATTTGGTAGACTTTACTTTTAAATTGAATAATTGAGATTATTTTGCCTAAAACTATTAAAATCTGCTCTGAAAAGTCCAAGTCTAAGATTTTCTTTTGCCTTATTACCTCGTCTTCATTAGCTAATTCAATTTTATTGGGGTGAATTTGAATACCTGTTATATTTTTATCTTTTTTAGAAGCAATAGCTATATCTCCTAGTGGTGTCGTAATAATTAGATGTCCTTGATCAAATTTTTGAGAATTTATTTCCCAAATATTAAGTTGCCCCATAATATGAGCAATCTGAAAATTTTTTGGATATTTATCAATATCTATCATTGTTCCTGATTGTTGTATTATCCCATTATACATTATTGCGACTTTATCAGCGATCAATCGAGCTTCTTGTTGATTGTGTGTAACATAAATTGTAGTTGTTTTCGTTTCTTTTTGGATTCGTTTTATCATTAATGCTAAAGATTCACGGCTGCTTGCATCAATACTTGATAAAGGTTCATCCAGTAAAAGTAATCTTGGATTTATAACGATAGCCCTAGCAAGTGCAACTCGTTGTTTTTGCCCCCCACTAATTTCACTAGGAAAACGGGTTAAAAGATTTTCAATTTGAGCTAATTTTGCAACATCTTGGATTTTTTGCTCAATACCATCCTTAGAATTTTCTTTAATCTTATTATTATCTTTTTTTTTTAAGCTTCTACTTCTATCTCTAGCGCGTAGTCCAAATGCGATATTTTCTTTGATGTTAAGATGGGGAAATAGTACCTGGGACTGTGGGACATAACCAATTTCTCTTTTTTGTGGGGAAAATTCTATAATATCTTGATCTTCTATGAAAATTTTTCCTTTTTCTGGATGAATTAATCCTGCAATTATTTTTAGTAATGTTGTTTTTCCGCATCCGCTTGAACCCAGTAGAATTAATAGCTCACCGCGCTCAAGACTTAAATTAAGATTATGGATTATATACTCATTTTGGTATTTCATGTGGATATTTTGAAGTTTTAAGTAGGTCATTTTAGTAATTCATCCTTTGATAATTTATAATTTAAAATTTTAAGTCTTTTTCTCCTGTTTTTTGAATTAAAAAAAAGCAAATAAAAGTAATGATGATTAAAATGCTGGCCATGGAAGCAGGGAGTTGTAATGTACGTGAAGATAATAATTTAGAAATTCCTAGTGATAATGTTCCATATTCTGCCCTGGCTAAGAAGTTGGTTGCTCCAAACTCACCAAGACTTATTGCAAATGAAAAAATTCCTGCCACAATTAACCCTGATTTCATCATGGGTAATTCAACCTTCCAAAAGATGCGTAATCGTGATGCTCCTAACGTAGAAGCAATGTTGAGTAAATCCATATCTATTCTATTGTATGCGGATAAAATAGACCTCGTTGCAAATGGGATACAAATTAGAACATGGGCAAGAACAATTAAAATCCAGACATTGTTATTAAACACAGCACTATTTTTAAGTTGTAGAAATAAACCCATTGCCAAAGTAATCGATGAAGTGCCCATTGGCAGAATAATAGCCAGCGATATTATGTTTTCAATAAATGGTTTTTTATAATTATTTAAGCGCTGCAAGCGATTTCTTAGTATAAATACAATCCCAATTGAAAATATCAAGGTAATAAGTGTAGTTAGTAAGGCAAATGATAATGTATTTAAAAGCAATCTCAAGGGAGATGCTCCTAGCAGACTTTCATAATCTTTAGATAATAAGCTCATGTATCCCCAAAAAGGAGAACCATCTGGAGTATTCGGTTTAAAAGATGCGACTATAACTGCAATCATCGGCGAAATTGAGAAAATGATAATGAAAACAGTAAAAATAATAAGGGAAATTTCAACTAATATTTTCTTCCAGTTTGATTTTGAAAATTCGATTTTTTCATGGTAAAATGGTTTTTCTTTTCCAGAAGCCATAGCCCTAGTTTTCTTTTCAAATATAATATATAGAATTATAATGACTAAATTAAAAAATAATTGAATAATTCCCAGAGATGCGCCGGCAGGAAAATTTAAAGTATTTTTCATCAGTTTAAAAATTCTAACTTCAAGGGTTTGATATTTAACTTCACCAAGATACAAGACAATGGCGAAACTGTTGAATGTGTAAGTAAAAATCAATAAAGATGCTGAAATCAGGTAGTTTTTAATTTGTGGAAATATTATTTTCCAAAATATTGTCCAGTTTTTTCCTCCTAATGTCTTGGAAATTTCGGTTAAATTCTGGTCAACATTTTCCCAAGCCGGAATCATCATACGTATTATTACAGATATATTATAAAATGAATGAGCAAGAACAATCCCTTCAATACTTCCGTATAATTTTATTAATGGAATTCCTGTAATATCTATCCATATTCTATTAATAATCCCTCCTTCTCCGTAAAGGATTATGAATCCCAACAAAACTACTATGGATGGAAGAACAAATGGTACTGTTAATAAATTTATTAGCAATTTTCTCCCCTTAAAGGAATATTTTGCTAAAAAATATGAAACAGGCATTCCCAAAAAAATGCAAATAAGTGTAGTTAATAGAGATTGAATAAAGGTAAATGCAAGAGCATTAAGATTTAATGAAGAAGTGAGAGTAGTCCAGAAAATTTCGAAGGTAAATGAATTATTTTGAATTAATGCAAAATTTAAGATTTTTAAAAGTGGTAGATAAAAAAAAGTGAGTAAAAAAGAAATTAAGGCTGTTATAACTATGCCTACAATCAGTTTATTTAATAGGCCTTCAGTCTCAATTTTCGAATTCGGTTTTAGATTTTTCATATATAGATTTTAATCCTTAGATTTTTTTATTTTATAATTTTCTCATTTTCGAATTTTTTTCTGTATATACGCTATTGATCCTATTGAAGCCAAAATGATGAAAATTGAAATGTATCCATTAATTTTAAGTCCAGAACTCATCAATGTTTCCCAATCTTCCTTCCATAATTCAAGATTTGTTCCAATTATTTCAGAAGATATCAATGAATTCAAGATATTTACATCATCTGGATCAATAGCAGATTCATTAAATGTAGATGAAATTTCCGCGTATTCATTTGCGGGATACATCCAGTTATTTTCAGCAATGTTATCTTGAAGATCTTTGCTTAAAAACCAATCTATAAACTCTTTGGCAAGTTCTTCATGAGGTGCGTTTTTGACTAATCCTATCCCCTCTATTTGTAACCATCCATTTTGAGTTCCATTTTCATGCGATAAAAAGGCGACTTGAGATGTATCATCGTAAAGACATGCACTATAAGCTGGACTTGTTCCATATGAAACCATAATTGGTCGATTTTCTTCCCCCTCATACCATTCACTAAAAGCTGCACCCCAACTTGGTGCAATCCTTAAATCATCTTTTGTTGCATTCCACCAATCTCTCCAGTCTTGGTTTAATATTCCGTTAAAACCAATCTCGGGATCTCCGTACACTGCAATGGTCCATAATAAATAACCCAATCCAGTTGAGCTTAGAGTTGGATCTTGGACTATTAATTTTTTATCCAAATCATATTCAATAATTTCCTCTAAAGTAATATTTGCGATTTCTGGATTTGTGGTTAAATTTATTCGGTTCATATCATAATAGAATGCAATTATCCCAAAATCATAAGGTAGAACATATTTTTCAGAATCCAGATTATCTATCAAGTCTGAGGAAATATTTACCAGTTCAGGTGAGTCGTATTTTTGAAGTAAATTATCCTTCTTGGCACTGTGAATTAGAACGTTATCAACACCAATTAAAACATCTGCAACAGGGTTATTCTTTTCTAATGCTGCTTGGGTCACGATCTGGTTAGCGTCTGACATTAAAACAAGGTTTATATCATCTTTTGAAATACCAGAATGATTTGCGAACGCGCCAATAAAATCGTAACCTGGGTCCGCTAACAACGAGTCATAAGTATATATAGTCAGTTTCGGTTCTGTCTGGACAATTTCACTTCTTACAGAAATCTGGGAGTTTATTACTAAAAAAAAAAGTATTACTGCTATAAAATTAAGATTTTTTTTCATTATATTTTCACTTAGAAAGTTTTTTTGTGGTTTTATTCCGAACCATGATTTAACATGATTATCTGATCAATAATTTTACTCCAACTTGTCTCAAGGTCCTCAGGAGGTGGATTTCCTTGAGTAAAGCGAAGATACGCAATTTGAGCCAAATGATGAATGGCATGGAAAGAAGTACGCCAGATCATCCATCCAAATGTGCCGAATCGGGTTATGGTGTCTCCATCCTTGATAGGAGTGATAATTTCTAATTGATCTTTAGGTATTTCCTGAATTATTTGGATTAGATAATTTTCCAGATCATTATAATTCTGCATGAGCTCCACAAAGGGCGTGTCTTTCCCAAGATATTCTGGTGGAGAGAAACCAAATTCCTTGAGCCAATAGATTTCTGCATTGACCAAATGAAGGAAATAACTATGTATGGAACGTCCTTGGGTTTGAGCAGGTACCCAATATATTTCTTCATCCTTTAATTCAGCAAGCAATCGATGACCATATGTTCGGAGAAGGGTCACAAGTGAACTGAGAACATTTTTTGTTGTTTTCATAATGAGATCCCACTAATGGGTTTTCATTTTTTTTCATTGTGTTTCCACATGTGAATAAAAAAAAGAGATGGTATAAATGGCTTTCGAGTTTAATTTTAAATCGATGAATTCATCCCGAAGAGCTTTCTTTCAAATTTATTTGTTTTTTCTTTTATTAAACTCTAATATAACCTAAATCCCAACAATAGCACTCAAGAGTAAAATCGGATCATAACCATGGAGAAATAAAGAGTAGAAAAGATTGTGCTCAAAGTAAAGATTACAGTGAATGTGTATAGGATTTTTTTAGTTTTTTTATTTTTTTCCAGTCTTAATTGTGATTAATATCTCATGAATAAATAAATCTAAAAATATGATGTTTTAAATGTTTTTCAATTTTTATTTAATCGATGAAACATTGCCGAGTTTTATTAATTAGCGGTTCACCAGATATCAACTATGAGTTTTTAAAATTCGTTAAAAATAATATTATTGATTTTAAAAAAGACACAATCTATGCAATTGACAAAGGTTTAGAGATTTGTGATGAACTTAAACTCTCGGTCTCAAAAATTATCGGAGATTTTGACTCTGTTGAGCCCAGTATTTTAAAAAAATATCCTGAAGAAAAAATTATAAGATATAATTGTGATAAGGATAAATCCGATACTGAATTAGCCGTTGATATTGCTCTGGAAGCTAATTTCCAAGAAATAATAATTTTGAATAGTAGTGGCGCACGTCTTGATCATTTTCTTTTTAATGTGTTGATTTTATTTAAGAAACCTGAAGTAATTAAAATATTGAGTTCTGATGGTGTTTTGTGGGCTTTACAGTCTGGTTCTGAATCTATTATTGAATTAAAACCAAATACAATTTTTTCCCTAATTCCAATTAGTAAATGTATAGATGTATCATTATCGGGAAGTAAATATGAATTAAAAAAAATACACTTAGATATTTCAACATTAACATTAAGTAATATGGCAAAAGGGTTGATAAAAGTGAAATTTAAATCGGGATTATTACTTTTCTATGCTAAAGAAAGTAATTTACTAAATTGCTAAGAACTGGCATAATGGTAATACCGATTGATTTATAGTTCTTTCTTCTCTTTTTTCCAAAGTGCTTCAGATGTTATAACTGTGCAGTTTAGGATCCCAGCGAGACGCACGCACGCTCCCGAAGTCGAGCGAAGGCCATATTGGTTCCGCGCCAC
>JAUWMK010000125.1 GCA_030613185.1 Promethearchaeum sp. | reverse complement strand
CCAACCATCAGGCATTCCATCATTATCGCTGTCATCATCTAAGGGATCCGTATTATAAAAATTCACTTCTTCTCCATCTAATAGCCCATCGTCATCGCTATCATCATCTAAGGGATCTGTGTCATCTAAAAATTCTTCAAGGTTGGTTAAACCATCTTCATCAAAATCTTCACTTGCATCAGTAGCATTATTTGGATCTAATTCGTAATTTACTTCCCAACGATCATGCATTCCATCATTATCACTGTCATCATCTAAGGGATCTGTGCCATATGTGTTTACTTCTTCTCCATCTAATAAACCATCATCATCGCAATCATTATTTGTTGGATCTGTGCCATATGTGTTTACTTCTTCTCCATCTAATAAACCATCATCATCGCTATCTGGATCTGTTGGATCTGAATTGTTGTTATATTCTTCAAGATTTACTAACCCATCTCCATCCAAATCCTCGCTTGCATCAGCTGCGTTATTTGGATCTAATCCATAATTTATTTCCCACACATCTGGCATCCCATCATCATCGGAATCTTGTATCATAAATGACATTTCTAAACGATCGGGTATCCCATTTCCATTATTATCTGCAATTAATGCACCGTGCATAGATGATCCTCCATAACATGGCCATGGTGCAGGTTGAGACTCTGGAGGTCCACTACCTATTAAGCAATGCAAATCACCATCTAATGAAGCAAATAGAATTTCAATTCGACCGTCTCTATCTATATCTGCTAATATTGGACTAGATCTAATAGCAGTAGACGTAGTAAAGTTCCATTCTTGAATACCGGATGTACCATCAATGCAGAATAATGTACCAGATTCTCCACCTATGATTACTTCAATTTGAGAATCGTTGTCAATATCTCCAAGAGCGGGTGCAGTTTTAACATAATCGGAAGAAGTGTCAATATCCCATTGAAGGATACCATTATCACCTTGTAAACAATATATTTTGGAATTTGAGCCGAAAACCACATCAATGATTCCATCATTATTGATATCACCTAAAGAAGGGCTATAAGAATTAGAATCAGAATGTTCAAAAACCCATTTTTGAGTGTGAGTATTGCCATCAACACAAAACATTCTTCTACCAGCTCCAATAATAATATCCAAATAACTATCCCCATCTACATCTCCCAAAGCAGGAGCACAAATATATGGAGTACCTTGAAGGTTAAAATCCCATAAGAAATCCCCTTGATTATCAAGGCAATATAAATATGAATCAAGACTTCCAAAAACAATTTCTAAATTTCCATCATTATTTATATCCCCTATTGCAGGATTTGAATTAATACCACTACTTCCTGTAGAATAGGTCCAAATAACTGAACCATCTATTCCAGAATAGCAGTATAAAATTCCATCGTTGCAACCAAAGATTATTTCTTTAATACCGTCACCATTTAGATCAGCAACTGCAGCTACTGTTTGGACACCACTTGTTGCATCCCTATTTTCCCATAGATTGGTTCCATCACTAGCATTAAAACAAATAATTTTCTCATAACCTGTCCCAGTGATAATTTCATAATTACCATCACCGTTCAAATCAACAATTACAGGGCTAGACATATCTACATTAGTAGTAGAGGTTCCTAAGGAATCCCATATTATATCTCCAGTTTCTCCATCCAAACAAAACATACCCATATGTGCACCTAAGAAAACCTCAACTTTTCCATCATCATCTATATCAAACGCTGCAGGACTGGAACGTTGCCAATTTCCCAGAGTTGATCCTTCTAAATCAACAACCCATTTTTCTGTACCGACAGCACCCTCAAATGAATTCATTGGTTTATCATATTCATCAAGAATTATCTGAACAATTTCATCCTTTTCATTAGGATTTGAATTTCCTATATTTAAATTAATATTTGGAATAAAAATCAGCATTATCAAAATCCAAATTGATAGTTTTGATTTAAAATATTTAATCTTCATTTTCACCCTTCACATCTTTTTGTTTAATAAAATTAAGAAAGAAATTATAATATTTATAGAAGCTAAATGTTCTGCTATTTTATTCTTTCATTTTGAGATATTTAAATTTTTATCATATATTAATTTAAAACTATTTTCGCTAATTTAGAGTTTGAATTTTTGAAAGAGGAAAAAAAATTTAAATCTCATTTACGATTCGAAATAGCTATTGTACTGTTTTAATGGAAATCTAATTACTTCCAGTAAAACCATTCAAATTATTGTCTTCCATACCAAATGAAACATTAAGCAACTCATTAACTTCATGGACAGGGAAAGTTAGGAAATGAGGTACGTGATAAACACCATTATTTTCTCTTTTTCCATCGTTCCTGAAAATTTTACTGGGACAAAATACTTGGGCTTCTGTAATTTTTTTAAAACTATTATAAAAATCTTGATCCAGTATTTCATAACCCAATTCTTCACATGTCATTGAATATGCCTGCCTTATATTTTCAAATGGGATATAGAAATTGTTTCTGCTTCTAAAAAAATCAATCAAATACTCCAAAAAAAGACGATCTTCGATAGATGAACTTATCACAAAATCTGCAAAAGTAATTGCATCCAAGTTATAACTATCAAAATAATACTGCGTCGTATTCCTAAAAATCTCGGGAGTTAAACCACCATTTTGATGAATTACAGGATACATTTCTTTTAATAGATTCATACATGCCCCAGGAACCATCAAATCATATTCACTTATATAATCTACAACCAAGCTTATTGATTCAGGTTCGAGAGATTTTTCAAAAGCCATTATACTCCGATCTGTAGTTATTTGCTCTAAATTTTTAATATCATATAACCCCATTTGGATACGGTGATCCATCCCTTGATATTGTTTAAAGGAATATCTTTGCAATCCCGTATTAATGGTTGTTATTATTTGCATTCTATGAGAATTCTTTGCATATTTGTATAACTTTGTCAAATAGAATGGAGAAATGTTTTCAGATTTTTGTAAAAAGAGAATTACAGGGTATTCCAACCTATCCATGATTAGTTTAATGAAATTCCATAATTTAGATGGCGTTGATTTCAAAATTTCATTAATATCATACTGTAATTTTATAATTGAACACAACTGACTTAAAATTATAAAAAAAATCTGTTCAATTTCTTTCTCAGAACAATCCACTCGTAAAATATAGATATTTTGGTTTAAATTCTTACAACTAGAATTTCCTTTTATTGATGCATCAACTTGTCTCAATGAAATATCTTGAAGAAAATTGTTCACTAATAAATTCTTTCCGATTCCTTCCAAACCGTAAAAATTGATGTTTGTAGAGTATTGATCTTCTATGGCATCGGTTATTACACCTTGGAGGAGAGCGGTTTTTTTCTTTCTCTCTATAAAAACAGGAGGAATAAAGTTTGGATCAAAAAGAGCCCGAGCACCCACATACTGAATTTTGTCGGATTTCGAGTTTAGTTTAAGGTTATTATTATCTAAGCAAAGTGAAGTTTTTGGGATTTTCATGTTATTGTTTTTTTATTTTAATATTTAAAGGCCGAGAAAGAGGTGATTGAAAGTAAAAATTTTCGATATCATGGAACAATTTTTTTAACTTAACAACTCTATAGTTTTATATAGATCGTAGAATAATTTGTAGTTTATAAATTGGGAGAACGAAAAAAATGGCATCAATGATCGGCGAAGAAACAGCTCATGCACTCATGATTGAAATCCAGAGAGTAGAAAGGGGAACAGACCTAAAAAGAGTAGCCGTCATATCCAGAATTGGTATGGCAATCGCCACTAGCACTAGCGACACAATGAATGCAGATGCAGAGACCGCGAGTTCATCAGCGTTAATAGATTTAGCAGATCGTCTCTCAACTTCTGTTGATCATGGTGACCTCAGGGAAATCTTAGTAAAAACAGATTTAGGTTATATTATACTACAATTTATAAACGAAGAATATATGATCTTTGGCGGTATTTCAAATCCACACCGTATCGGATATTATATGGAATATTTAAGAAATGAAGCTCACAAATTTGCATATATATTAGCAGGCAATAAAGTCACAGCGGCACTACAAAAAGAGATCGAAGCGGAAAAAGATAGGGAAGAACGGAAAAAATTAGAAGCCAAAGCTCCTATGGCTAAAGATTTTAAAATGGATAAAGATAAATCTGATGATATTGCTGCAATGGAAGGTGTTTTAAGTTTTCTGAAGGATTGGGGCGGTGAAGAAGAAGAAAACAAACCTGATGATAATAATATTGTTTCCATAGATGAAGATTTGATGTTTGGTCTTGATGATCTTGCACCTCAACCTATAAGTCAAGACCAAATTTCATCAGCACAACAATCTTCCCCTAATGCCGAACCTGCAGCAACAGCAGAAGATATTTTAGCATTAGTTGACACTCAACCCACTAAAAGTGAAGAAGGTTTACCTGATGATATCCTCTCGGCTTTAGATGAAATATCAGAAACCACAAGAACTACAGTAGTTTCATCTAAAAAAGAAAAAACACCCACTAATGATTCTAATTTACCCTATGGGATCCCTATTTTTGAGAATGAAGTCCCACCAGTCCCTCTTGAGGATTATATTAACTTTGAAATAGGATCTTTAACAGGATCCCCACAAGTTTCAACTCCAATAACCTCTGCAGCACCAGTAACTTCTGCAGCGGATTATGATCCTTTTACAACCAATATCAAATTAAACTCAGATGGAACTCCAAATTTTAATGCAATGTCTTCTGAGTATGATGATGTAGATTTAAATATTGAAGAGGATGCTATGTTGGATGCACTCAGTGATCTTGAATATGATTTGGAAAAAAAAAGTGAAAAAAAAGAATAATTGGATTTTTCCAGTCCTAATCTAAGTTTAAGTCTTATTTTTTACTTCTTATTTTTTGCAAAATAGATAAATAATTCAGAGATTTCAAATAAGTTAAGATTTTCAACAAGTTTGGCTATTTTTAACCGAACTTCTTCTTGAGACTCATCTGAAGATACAATAGTTATCATGGATTCTACATAATCGTCTATATTTTCAAAGAGTATTTCGATTTTATCTAACCCTGTTAATTCTGCAATGTCCGAGGGAAGCCTTGATTCGATATTTTTGAGGAATTTGGAGATGATTTCACCTTTTGATAAATAAAAAATTGAAGAAACGCGTTCAATTTCAGTTATTGAAGATTTAATCGTTTTATTCCAGTCATTTGTCTCCTTAAAATAAGGGATTAAGAATTTATCGATAAATAGGGAGAAATTTTTGTCCATATCATCTGGATCAAGCGATATTTCAGCACCGTTTGATAATGTTATATTATTTTGATTTGCCATCAGATTTCACCATTTCTTATAAATTTAAATTTATAAAAACCGTTGTTTGAAATTCTTTTATTCATTTTATTCATTATTAACCTATAAAAATTTTCCTCTTAATTCCATGTCAGATGATGGTGAAAAAAAATTCAAAAAATTAAAAAAATCAGAATTTCTATCGGCAGTGCAGCGGTTTTGGGATTAAAAGATGTACAAGTCGATACATACCCTTCAACTTGTTATTTAATGACATATACAAATTCTCAATGCATTGGAAAATGTTCTTTCTGCCCTCAAGCAAGTGGAACAAATAAAAAATATTCTGATAATCTATCACGAGTGCAATGGCCGGTTTTTGAATGGGATAATTTCATAAATAATCTGTTTGAAAATCAAAAATCTATTAATAAACTTCGATTTAAAAGAATTTGCATACAAGTATTAAACTACTACGGGTTTTTTGATGATGTTTTATATATCATTGATGAAATTCACAAAAAATATCCAGATTTAAATATTTCTACTGCTATTCCACCGGTATCCACACCTAAAATGGAAAAATTGCATAATGTTGGTTTAGAAAGAATTGGAATTGCTTTGGATGCATGTAAACCTTCTTTATTTGCAAAGATTAAAGGACCAGATAATCATGGTCCATACTCATGGAAAAATCATTGGAGAGCTATGGATGAAGCTTTAACAATTTTTGGCAATGGAAAGGTAACTACACATTTTATTGTTGGATTGGGAGAAACTGAAGAGGAAATGATTAGTTCAATCCATCATGCTATCGAACGGAATATTCTACCCGGAATTTTCTTATTTACTCCGATTAAAGGAACTCCAATGGCATTGGAAAAACGCCCACCTATAGAAAGTTTTAGAAGAATCCAATTATGTAGATTTCTACTTTTAAGAAATTTACAAAATATATTTAGATTTAGTTTCACAGATGGTGTTCTTGTTCAAATAAATAATTTCTCACAAGAAGAATTACAATCATTAATAGATGAAGAACTACCATTTTTAACAGCGGGTTGTCCAGATTGTAATAGACCAAATTATACATATCGTCCGGGAGAAGAAGCTTCAGGATTTCCAAGATCTTTAACTTTTGAAGAAAAAGAAATGGTGTATAATGAATTAGAATCTTTAGTATCAATTTAGGAGCGAAGAGAGATTTGTCATCAAATTCAAAAGAGATATGGAGATACATACCATTTGGAAAATATTCTGGTTCCAAAAATATGGCTATCGATGAAACACTTTTAAATGCTGTGATTAATGGAAATTCTCCAAATGTTATCAGATTTTATCAATGGAATCCTTCAACAGCTTCAATTGGAAAACATCAATCTTTTTCTGCTGAAATTGATGAGGATGGAGCTAAATCACACAATGTTGATATTGTACGCCGAATCTCTGGAGGAGGTGCTGTTTTGCATGAATCCCTAGGAGAAATTACTTATGCTGTTATATGTCGTTTAGAAGATTTACCAAAAATTAAGAAAACTCTTCATATTTTTGATGATTCCATATCAACACGTTATAAAATTATTTTGGAAGCCTTAGCATGCGGTATTGAAAGATTGGGAATGTCAATAAATATTGGTAAAATTCATTGTCCAGCTTTATTTACGGAAGGGAAGAAAATATCAGGTAATGCTCAAATAATCAGAAAAAACGTCCTTCTTCAACACGGAACAATACTCTTAAAAGTATTTCCTGAGAGAATGTATGAAATTCTACGAGCTCCAGTTGGGATATCATATACATATATGGTAAAATCTGTTCGATCGAAGGTAATTGGAATTATGCAGAATTCAAAGGATAAAGAAATTAATTATGAAGATATTGTTTCTCTCATGAAATCTGGATTCGAGGATGTTTTTAACATATCATTAGAAAAAGTTCCATTTTCGCCGAAAGAAGAAGCTGAAATCGATTCTTTAATTAAAAATAGATATGAAAATGAAAAATGGTTAAAAAAATACCAATAATTACTATTATATAATTATTGTAAAGTGAAAAAAAATAAGGTAAGTAAAAAAATGTTGGAAGAAATTTTAGATAAAATAAAAAATAAAAAATTCAATTGGGCAGATGCAAGGCATTTTCTAAATTATGACAATGAAGATTGGGATTCCTTCTTTAATAAAATCGGATCTTATCGATTTAATATACTTAATGAGCCTAAAACTCTTAAAATCTATACTCCCGGAAAAACATTCCCTTCCATATCAGTAACTGGAAGTCAATGCGATTTAAACTGCCAACATTGTGATAGAAAGTATTTATCGAATATGCTTCAAGCAGAAACTGAAGAAAAATTTAAGGATGCTCTAAATTACTGCATAGACCATAACAGTGTCGGAGCGCTTATTTCGGGAGGATGTACATCATATGGTAAAGTACCAATTGAAAAATATAAAGAAATTATTCAAGATTTTAAAAAGAAAAACAAAAATTTTTATCTAAACTCTCACGTAGGTCTTATCTCTTATTCCGAAGCAAGATCTCTTAAAGAAAGTGGAATCGATACTGTATCCTTTGATCTTAATTTGGATCCTAAAGTCATTCAAGATGTTTTTAACCTAGATTTTAAAATTGAAGATTATATTAGAAGTTATGATGCACTTCTTGAAGCAGGATTAAGAGTAATTCCACATATTTTAATCGGAGCTCGTTTTGGAAAAATTGCCAGAGAACTAGATGCCATTAAGGTTTTAAATCAAAATCAACC
This sequence comes from Promethearchaeum sp., assembly GCA_030613185.1. Lineage (GTDB taxonomy): Archaea > Asgardarchaeota > Lokiarchaeia > Sigyniarchaeales > Promethearchaeaceae > Promethearchaeum. The sequence goes on along the minus strand of JAUWMK010000125.1, from coordinate 3,880 downwards.
TGAATTATTAGTTTTTATAGGGATGATTCCACCTCGAAAAAATGGAAAAATGGACCCAAATTTTAAATTAATATCGCCCGAAAGTATCGCTAAATTTATATTAATCTCAAAAATCTTCCTACCCTCAACAGTTTTATCTCTAGGCTGTATGCGACCAAAGGGAAAATTTAGCTTTGATTTAGAACGTTGGTCTATTCTCTCTGGTGCAAGTCATATTGTAATGCCATGCAAACAAACTATTGAATGGGTAAAAAAAGAAAATTTTGAAATTGAATACTATAACGCTTGCTGTGTAATCCCAAGCGAATTTGAACCATATGCAAAGGCCCTAGATACAAGAGGAACTTTGGAATATCCTGATCTTATGCGTAGAAAACATTTGTAAAAACAGCTTATCAAATAAAAGATTTTTTTCAATTAATTTGATAGATCTGAAGAGTTTAGTTTAAAATTTTTACCGAATTTTAGATATATATGGCAATTCTTGAAAAAACAGATAAAAAACAGTTCGTATGTAGTAGATGCGGCAAACCACTTACAAAAACAATTGGTGATATCAATATTTGTTCAGATTGTTTACTTCACTTGGATTTCAACCTTTCTATTGAAAATACAGATTCTGTGATAATGGAAATTGAACAAATTCTAAAATATTTCATTTCAGATGTTACTGAAGCATTTAATAAAGATCCAGCTGCGGATAATATGATCGAAGTTTTAACATCATATCCTGGGATCCAAGCAGTTCTTTTACATCGCGTTTCTCACTTTTTCTGGAAAATTGGTTTGCCCTTTGTACCGCGCTATATATCAAATCTATCAAGACAAATTACAGGAATTGATATTCACCCAGGAGCTACTATCGGTAAAAATTTCTTTATTGACCATGGTACTGGTGTAGTAATCGGAGAAACAGCAATAATTGGAGATAATGTGACTCTATATCAAGGAGTTACCTTAGGTGGAACAAGCTTGGAGAAAAAAAAACGACACCCGACTCTTGGAAATAATATTGAAGTAGGTGCTGGAGCAAAAATATTGGGTCCAATAAATATTGGAAATAATGTTAAAATCGGTGCAAACAGTGTGGTAACAAAGGATATCCCTAATAATAGTATTGTTGTTGGTGTACCTGGCAGAATAATCAAAGACGGATCTGATGTAGTTGAGCAAATTAGTGCACTTTCACATGGAATACTTCCAGACCCGGTTTTAAAATTAATTACAAATTTAGAAATGAAAATAACAAATTTAGAAAAAAGATTAGATAACCAAGATAAAAAAGAAATGACAAAAAATTAATCAGGAAAATTGAATTAAATGGCCAAATTTGAAAATATTTTAGAATCTATAGGAAATACGCCTTTGATTCGCATAAATAAAATTGCTCAACATGTTCCTTCAGAAATTTTTGCAAAAATTGAAGCACAAAATCCAGGTGGAAGCATTAAATCAAGAATCGCTCTAAATATGATCGAATCTGCAGAAAGACAAGGAATTATCAATAAAAACACTATTATAATCGAAGCCACATCTGGAAATACAGGAATTGGGCTAGCAATGGTCTGCGCGGTTAAAGGCTATACCCTTAAAATTATTATGCCAGATTCTGTAAGTATTGAACGCCAAAAAATTCTAAAAGCCTATGGAGTGGAAGTAATTCTTACTCCAAGTAAAGAGGGAATGAAAGGTTCAATAGCAAAAGCAAAATTACTGGCGCAAAATTATGAAAATTCCTATATTCCAAATCAATTTGAAAATCCCGCTAATCCAGAAACACATATGAAAACAACAGCGTTGGAAATTTGGGAAGATATGGATAATGATATTGATATTTTTATTGCGGGAATTGGAACAGGAGGGACTATAACTGGTGTAGGAACAAAATTGGCTGAATTAAATCCATCCATCAAGATAATTGGAGTTGAACCAAGTAATTCACCCATTCTTTCAGGAGGAAAGCCAGGTAAGCATAAAATACAAGGAATAGGTGCGGGTTTTATTCCAGGAGTTCTTATTACTAATATTTTTCAACAGATTATTACAATAGATGATGAAGATGCCTTTAAAATGACTAAAGATTTGGCAGTACATGAAGGTATTTTCGTTGGAATTTCAGCAGGTGCGGCCATGGTAGCTGCTTTAAGATATGCTGAAAAAGTTTCTGAACAAGAAAAGATCGTAGTTATTTTCCCAGATACAGGGGAAAGATATCTTTCAGCTGATTTTTGGAATTAATCAGATTTTTTTATCTTTTTTTTATGCAATTTCATTTTTTTTGAAAAAAGGGATAACATCTTTTTTATGCTTTACCAACAAATTAAATTATTATCATAATAAAGAGATTTTTAAAATGGTATATGAAGAATATGGAAAAAACATCGCAATAATGCGATATGATGAACCCAATAATTGGGTAAAATTGCTTGAGGATACTGTGAAAAAATTCCCAGATCTGCCGTATATTGGGGAGAAAGATGAAAATGGAGATTTCCAATATATAAAGTACAAAGAATTTGCTAAACGCGTTGATGGTTTGCGCGGCGGCTTAGCAAAAATTGGTGTTGTAAAAGGTGATTCTATTGGAATTATTGCAGGTAATAGAATGGAATGGGCACTCGGAGCATTTGCCACTTTTGGTCTAATCGCTCAGTGGGTACCAATGTATGAAAAAGAATTGATTGATACTTGGAAATATATTATTACAGATGCTAAAATTAAAGTGCTTTTCGTTTCAAATAATGAAATTTACAATAAAATGAAACATTTCAAAAATGAAATTTCCACATTAGAAAATATATACATAATCGAAAGCGACGCTGAAAATAGTCTTGGATCTTTAGAAAAAATAGGAGTGGACAATCCAATCCCATCTCAAGAACCCCTATTTAGTGATGTTGCTAGTATTATCTATACATCAGGGACTACAGGTGATCCAAAGGGAGTTCTTCTTTCTCACGGAAATATTACTAATAATGCGATGGGTGGAAAGAACATCTTTCCCACTTTAAATGAGAGAAGTGTTGCTTTAAGTATTTTACCATGGGCACATTCCTATGCTCAAACTGCTGAATTATGCCTTTTTACAATGTTGGGCGCGTCCGTTGCAATTACTGATGTTGAACATTTGGCAGAAGATTTGAATAAGTCCAATCCAACACATCTGTTCTGCGTTCCAAGATTATGGAACAAAATATACGATGGAATCCATCAAAAAATGGAAGAAGCAGGCGGAATAAAGGAGAAATTATTCTATATGGCAAAAGAAGCCGCAAAGAAGAAGAGAGAAACAGGAAAAGCGGGATTAAAATTTAAACTCCTAGATAAGATTGTATTTGGAAAGGTAAGAGCAAGATTTGGAACAAAATTGGAATGTTCCCTAACAGCAAGTGCTAAGACTGAATTAGAAATAGCGAATTTCTTCTTTGATATCGGTCTTCCCATTTACGACGCTTATGGTTTAACCGAGTCTGCTCCCGCGATCTCTATAAATTGCCCAGCGTACCATAAATTAGGTAGCGTAGGTAAACCGTTAGAAAAAATTAAGATTGCAATCTCGGAAGAAGGTGAAATTCTTGCTTATGGACCTAATATAATGAAAGGGTATCTAAATAAACCAGAAAAGACAGCTATGATCATGATCAAAGATGAAAATGGAATAAAAGGCATAAGAACAGGAGACAAGGGAAGGATTGATGAAGATGGATTTTTATTTATCACAGGTAGAATAAAAACCGAATATAAACTGTTAAATGGCAAATATGTTCACCCAGCATCAATTGAGGAATACATCAAATTGATTCCTTGGGTATTAAATAGCTTGGTCTATGGAGATGGAAAGGATTATAATGTCGCAATTATTGTTCTGGATATGGAAAAA
>JAUWMK010000259.1 GCA_030613185.1 Promethearchaeum sp. | reverse complement strand
CGATGAGTTTATTCATTTGTTTTTGAATTTGTTCCACCTGTTCTTTTGAACCTTCGGTTTTGATTACAATCCTGGATAAACCTTTCTGTTCACTTTGTGCTCCGGTAAAACTTTTCATATTATGCCCTCGTCGGGCAAACATTCCAGCAATTTTCATTGTAACTCCCGGATGGTCTTCTACAAGGAGAATAATTGCGTATTCGGATACATAATTTAATACCATTAATGACACACCTCTTTATTAAAATATACAGAAAAAGCATCTTCTTTTGAGAAGTTCACTTGATAATCCGTAATTTCACTTTCGGTACGGGGAAGTCTTCGGTACCAATCATAGATTGATTTTTTTTCCATTTTTCGGCTGAAAAACGTGTTAAGAGGCCCTCCAGGAATTAACATAGGAAGAATATTTGATTCAGGTTCTATCATCATTTCAACGATAAAAGATTCCTTTGAAGAACGGCAGATTTCCAATCCTATTTTTACTTCGGAGGGGTTGGTTATTCTCATTCCCTTGAAACCAAATGCTGTTGCTAATTTCACGAAATCTGGCCAATATTCTCCATTTTCGCAGTGAAGACATGTTCCAGCATAACGTTTTTCATTGAATAATTCTTGCCATTGGCGAACCATTCCCAAATATTGATTGTTCAAGATAATGATGTTGATCTTAATGTTATGTTGTTTTAGAGTTGCCAATTCGGCCATATTCATTTGAAAAGATCCATCACCTGCAACTAGCCAGACCTCTGATTCTGGTTTAGCGATTTTGGCCCCAATTGAAGCGGGGAAACCATATCCCATAGTTCCTAGGCCTCCTGAGGTGATCCAAGTTCGTGGTTTTCGTATGTTCAAATAATGGCCGCAGTACATTTGATTTTGTCCAACTTCGCTAACAACGATATCATCAGGGTCTAAAATTTTATCCAATTCATACATGATTTTTTCGGGTAGGATTTTTCCAGTTTTTCCTGTAGTAGATACATTGGGGATTCCAGATGATTCCTTCAACTCTTTTATAAATTTGTACCACCAAGAATTCATTGGGAACTTTTGCTTTTCTTTAATTATTTGTTGGATTTGTCGATTGAATTCCTCTAAAGCAAGTTTTGCATCTGCAACTATTGGGAGATCGACGGGCACATTTTTTCCAATTTCAGCTGCATCGATATCAACATGGATAATCTTTGAATTCTGTTGTCCGGGAAATTTTTGTAAATCTCCTGTAATCCGATCACTAAAACGGCATCCAATTGCAATAACAACATCAGCTTCAGAAACAGCAAAATTTGATCGTTTTCTTCCGTGCATACCGATTAATCCGAGTACATACGGGTGATCATCACTTAAAACTCCTTTTCCTTTCAACGTGTAAACAACTGGAATACGTAGCGTATCAACAAATTGTTTTAATTCTTGAAATGCATTTGCTAACAATAGTCCCCCACCAGCGATAATGACTGGATATTTGGCTTCCGAAATGATTTTAAGAGCATTTTTCACTTGGCGTTTTACCGCATTTGAAAATGTAACGGGATTATATCCCACCAGATTAATTTCTGTGGGGATGGGTGATTTCAAAGAACATTCTGCTTGTTGAACATCTTTGGGTAAATCTATAAAAACTGGTCCTGGTCTTCCAGTTGTTGCAATATAAATGGCTTCTTTAAAGATTCTCCCTACATCATTAACATTTTTTGCAAGATAATTATGTTTAGTAATAGCCATTGTTGAGCCGATTAAATCTGCTTCTTGAAAAGCATCATTTCCAATCAATTTCGTTGGCACTTGTCCCGAAAAAGCCAGTAAAGGAGAACTATCATAATAAGCATTGGCTAGGGCAGTTATAATATTCGTTGCCCCAGGTCCGCTTGTAGTCATAACTACCCCTAATTTGCCTGATGCTACTGCAAAACCTTCAGCAGCATGGCCAGCTGCTTGTTCATGTCGCATTAATATACTTCGGATGTCCGGATCTTCATAAATTTCATCATAGAAGGGCATGATTGCTCCTCCTGGATACCCAAAGATGATATTGTTTCCTGTATCTTTCAATATTTTCTTTATAATTTTGGTTCCTTTGATAATTGTTCAACTCCTTGTATTGATTTATAATTAAGTATAGAACTTTGACTTTCAACTGAATTAACTTGATTTTTTAGCAATTTGTAGATAAAAGAATCTACTATAGCAATGAAAGATGCCAAAATGATGTTTGAATGAACTCCAACAGTATTCCAAATCTGACCATCAGCATCCTTTGTTTCCACGAGAACTCTAACTCTTGAAGCAGTACCTTGATCCGCTTCAATAACATTACTAATTCGAACTTTGTAATCAGAAAGTTCAATTTCATTAAGAATCGGATAAAAATTGATCAAGGCTTTCCGTAATGCATTATCTAATGCGTTAACAGGGCCATTTCCCGCTTCAGCCGTGTGAAAATCATGTTTTACATTATTTTGCATAAAAGATGTCTTTATATTTGCATCAGTAAAAATGGAAATGTCATTTTCATTAAATAAGTTCCGAGCATCTATTACAACACGAAAATAATCCACTTCGAAAAATTTTTGACGATAAAAATTAATATCCCGATTTGAATCAGCAATTAAACTGCGAATTAGAATTTCAAGGGAAGCATCAGCTCCTTCGTAAGTATAACCTTTAGATTCATTTTTTTTAATTTTATTTAATATTTCAACAAGTAAAGGATCATTTCGAGCAATTTGGATCTCGAATTGGGTCATTTTTTGTATAAGAGCACTTTTCCCTGCCATTTCACTAACAAGATAATGACGCTTATTACCAACTATTTCTGGATTAATATGCTCATACAAATTATTATTTTTCTGAACCGCTGCAATGTGCATTCCTCCTTTATGAGAAAATGCATTAGTTCCAACAAAAGGAGAATTTACAGCGGGATTTAAATTGAAGATTTCATAAGCTACATTTGCCAAAGAAGTTAAATTCGCAAAATTCTCATCCTGGATTAGATTTTGATCCATTTTTAATTTTAGAATTGGGATTATTGTAATTAGGTTAGTATTACCGCATCTTTCTCCAATTCCATTCAACGTTCCTTGAATTTGGCACTTTCTTCCAGCCTTTAAGCAAAGTTGAGAAAAAACTATAGAATTCGCAACTGCTAATCCAGAATCGTTATGAGCATGGATCCCTAAAGGTGTATTTGTATGTTTTAAAACAACTTGTCCAATTTTTTCTATTTCAGACGGTAAGCACCCTCCATTTGTATCACAAAGGATTATCATATCTGCTCCTGCATTTTCTGCCGCTTGAATAGTTTTCATGGCATATTCTGGATCATGTTTATATCCATCAAAAAAATGTTCGGCATCATAAAACACAGATAAACCTGCATTTTTAAGAAAGGTCACAGAATCAGCAATCATCTGTATGTTTTCTTCTGGAGTGGCATGAATGACATCTAAATGTGAGGTCCAAGATTTTCCAAAGATAATTGTCCTTTTAAGACCGCATTTGGTGAGAGATACAAGGTTGGGATCATTTTGTGGGAGATTTTTAACATTGCGAGTAGAACCGAAAGCGATGAGTGAATCTAAAAGATCAGGTGATTTCAGCTGCACCATGGAAATCAACTCACGATCTTTTGGATTAGAAAACGGATAAATTTCTATATGGTTAATATTCAACTGATTTTTTAACATTTGAACTAATGTAAATTTATCCCTCTGTGAAAGTGCTATTCCGGCCATCTGTAACCCATCTCGTAAAGTGGTATCGTAGAGTTGTATCATTGGTGATTCCATTTTGATTTCCTGTGATTTATTTTTTTGATTTCTAAATATATCTTAATGAAATTATAACCCTTTGCGAAAAATAATGAAGTAAAAATATTCAGCAAAGAGTATTTGTCTTAGCAAATAATAAGATTAAGAATAATAGAAATTATAATAATAATGAGACCTAACCCTACCTTAGAAAATTTAAAAATTGAAGTATTTTGTGGAAAGGTTACGGTAGACATTATTTTTATTTACTCCTTGTGAGTTATTATCTGAAAAAGGAAATCTCATTTAAAGTTAATGAGATTTATTTTGGTTTTTTTGTAGCACAATCTTATTCAAGGCTTTAATCATCGCCAGTACCGAACTCATTACAACATCTTCATGAGTTGCGTTAGAAGAAACGATAATATTAGTATCAACATCCATCACTTCAATGGTTACATGACCCAACGCATTTGTTCCTCCAGTAATTGCTTCAATATCAAATGAAAGCAACAAAATTTTTGACATTTTTGAAAAACATTTTACAATCGCATTGATGCTGGCATCAATTGGTCCATTTCCAATTGAAGATGAAATTTTTTCAATAAAATTTCCATTGTTTCGAATTTTTAATCGTACTGTGGCTGTAGGAGTCACGGATCCGGTCAAGACAGTTAATTCTTCCAATATGACATATTTTTCCTTTTCAGGTATTTCACCCATTACATCTTTAACTATAGCCAGAAAATCTTCTTCTCCAATTTCATGACCTTTATCTCCTATACGTTTAATATTAGAACGAATAAGGGAAAATTGTTCGTCTGTTGGATTTATTCCTATTCCGCTAATTTTAGCATGTAATGCATGGTTTCCAGTATGTTTTCCTAATTTTATTGATTGTGCAACAATGGCTGATTTTGAATCCAATCGAGGAATTCCTAAAAGTGATGGCGAAATTGGTTCATATGTTCTTGCATTTTGAATCATAGCATGGGCATGAATTCCTGATTCATGAACAAATGCATTTTTTCCTATCAACGGTGTCATCCTTCCTATAGACACTTTACCACCGCAATATCGTTCTACTAATTTTGCCATGGGATAAATTTTGTTATATATGATATTGGATTTTATTCCATATAGTGCATAAAGAGACATTGCAGTTTCTTCAAATGCTGCATTTCCCGCACGTTCCCCTAATCCTAAAATGGTTGTTTGTGCCTCTGAAGCTCCATTTTCAAAAGCTGCTATTGTATTTGCCACTGCTAGTCCAAAATCATTATGACAATGGGCAGATATTCGAATATTTTTAGGCAGTTCTTTATAATGATTTTTGATGATACATCCATATGCTTTGGGGGTAATTGTACCAACAGTATCTGGGATATTGATACGGGTCGCACCTGATTTCACCGCTAAATCATTACATTTCAAGAGGAAATTCAAATGAGTTCGTGTTGCATCTTCTGCGGAGAAAATCACATTGGTAAATTGACTTTTTGCAATGGAGACAAACTTTTCAATTTTTGATAGGACTTGATCTTGAGTCATTTTTAACTTGTTTTGGAGATGGATGTCTGATGTTGCAATAAATACATGGATAGTATCAAGATCAGCTTCAACCACTCGATCGATATCTTGTTGATTTAAGCGCGCTAGTCCCGCGATTTCAGCTTTCAATCCAAGATTTCCAATTTCTTTACACGCTAAAAAATCACCTTCAGAAACAATGGGAAATCCTGCCTCGATAACATCAATCCCAAGATTATCCAAATTTCGAGCGATTTCAAGTTTTTCATTGACATTAAACACAATTCCATGTGTTTGTTCACCATCGCGCAATGTTGTATCAAAAAAATAAGCTTTTGGAGGCAAATTCATCTGATTTTGCAAATTTTCCATCATTTGGGAAACAGATATTTTATTATTTTTTGTCATTTTTTTTGAAAACTCCTTTTGTACTTTAATGTTTCAACAGAAGCCTCTTAAATTCGACAATGGTTAAGGATTGTCTAATAATCTAAGAGGCCACTATAAATAAAGAAGAAGAGCTAAAATTTGTAAGTGTAATAAACCAAGAAGAGAAAATCCACGTAATGATAAAAGTTGAGAAAGATAATTTATCGATTGCTTGGATTTCATGGGATTTTCCTTCTTATTTTCAAAATTGAAAATTCATTCACTACAAACTAAAACGATTAGTTATCATTAAATTATAAACCTTACTCATGAAATAACTAACAAGTTCTCTTTGAATTTTTCAATTTCCAAAGATCAAATTTTAGTTAAATATTTTCCAATAGGGAGAGAAAATGGCTTTAAGTTGAGGAATTAATTTATTTTCAGTATATTCTACTATATTTCCTTTTGGTGCATTAAATTCATCAGCTTCTTTAAAAATCGGCTTATCATCTGCCAACGAATTTATTACATTTGTAATCGAATTTCCCAGATGTTTTATATTATAACCGCCTTCTAATGTGCATGAAATTCTCCCTTTAGCAAATTCATCGGAAATTTTACCCAACTCTTGAATTATATATGAGTAAGTTTGATCCATGAATCCTAAATTGGTCAGAGGATCATTATGATGAGCATCGAAACCGGCTGAACATAGGATATATTCGGGTTTAAATTCTCTTAACATTGGTAAGATTATTTGTTCAAAGGTTAATTTAACAGATTTCTGACCTGAATATGGTGCCAACGTGATATTGACGATTTTTCCCTTCTGTTTTCCTTCACCAATATCATCAACGAAACAGGTTCCAGGATATAATGTATGTGGGTGTTGATGAATTGAGAAAAATAATAATTCTCCTTGCTCTAACCCTGAATAGAATAATTCTTCGGTTCCATTTCCAGCATGTGCGTCAAAATCAACAATAGCAATCCTATTTAATTTCTTAGTACGGATCAAATATTCAACTGATAAAGCGATATTATTAAAAATACAAAATCCTCTTGCATAATCTTTATTAGAATGATGTCCGGGGGGTCTACAAATTACAAATGCCCTATCAATCTCTCCTGAGAAAATCGCATCTATTGCTGCAAAATTTCCTCCAGCTGCAAAGAGTGCAGCATCGTATGTTGCAGGACTTGCTACTGTATC
>JAUWMK010000052.1 GCA_030613185.1 Promethearchaeum sp. | reverse complement strand
CTATATTTTGGGAGATACATAATATTAAACAAAGGTTTAAAGTACCAATCAAAAGATTTTCCGTATGTATTATCAAAAGCTTCATCTAAATCAGAAAGCCAAGCGATTTTAAATTCAAATCTGTCGAAAATCAATTTTATACCACTTAGATAATCTTCATCACCCAATAATACTCTTAATTTCTGAAGAATCATGGGAGTTTTTCGATATGCAATATCCCAATAATTTACTTTTGAAATATCGTCTTCTGAAGAGTCACATTCATAAACCGATATGTTAATTTTATTTGGGCGTCCTACTGTATTATTGTAATGTCTAATTTCATATTGAAGGTGATAATCATCAAATATATTCCATTCCGGATACATATTATCTAAATAATAATCTGTAGCCCAGACAACTAAACCTTCATCAAGAAATCCTGCATCAATTTCATCGTTTCCAACTAAATGATAGAACCATTGATGACATGTTTCATGGGCAATTATTAATTCTAAAGTATATAGAGGATTAGGGTAAATATAGATTGCTTCAGTAATATAAACCTGCAAAGGGTGCTCCATTCCTCCATAATGTGTAAATTCTTCAACTACATTAAAAGTTGAGTATGGATAAGGACCAAATGTTTCACTATACAGAGTTACAGCTTGTACAGCTATATTTAATGCAAAATCTTCCCAGTAAATTTGAGACTTATTAAGATAAAAGGTGGAAATATTCACATTATTTACCAATATTGATTCACTAATAAAATACCTCGATGCAGAAAATGTTAATTCCCGGACCGGTAAAAATGGATCATAATGATATGTGATTGTATCTAAATCTGTAACTGTTTCTATTAGTTCACCTGTAGCAGCAACTACGAAACCAGTGGGTACTTCAACGTAGAAATCATACCATGCCATATCGCTATAGAAAGGATCTCCTACATCTAAGTATGGATCTGTATTCCATCCATCTTTCTCATCATAGACTACTGGCATTGGATATGCTACAGCAAATTTGAAGATCTTTGATAAACCCAAATCTGTTCCATGATAATTTGATCGATCTATTCCACCATCAGGAAGTGTTGTGTTAAAATGTATATAAAATGATATTCTTTCTTTGGGATTTAAAGTATCTGTTAGATTTATCCACATTAATTGTTCCGAAGATATTATTTGAAAATCAAGTAAAGTCTGAGGGCCCTCAATAGTTTTAACTTCATAAATGGTAATATTTCCTGGTCTTTGATCATATTCCATTCCTGACGGATATATGTGAAATGGGATTTGATTGAAGGAAATATCCTCATCATTATAATAATTAACTGTTAAATTTCCCTCAACAGTTGCATTATCTTCATGCAATTTTACAGATAGAGTGTAATTTGATAACTGATTACTTTCATAAGGTGGATCATAAAAAGATTTTTGCGCTCCAATATAACTATTTTCGTCTGCAATATTGTCTTTAGGTAATGATTGGGATGAATAATTAACATTAATATTTGTTAGAGGTGAAGTTGAAAATAATATATTCAAAAGTAATAAGGAAAAGGTCAGTTTTAAAATGGATGTGCTTCTCATTTTTGTGTTTTTAATATTATCTTCGCCTAATAAAAAAATTTCTATATTAATCATCAATTATTTCTATTGAAAATTGACTCCATCAATAAATTCCAAGATTTCGGTTTGTAATGATCATCCTTGTAGAGTTAAGATGCTAAATGAGATGTATGCATCTATTAAAGGTACGGGCCTTTTATTAGAAGTTATACAACCAAATTCTTTAACAGAGCTACATTTTGGGAAATATGATCCAGAAAGGAAGAAATTTGCATTTAAAACTCTCATTGCTACAATACTTTCAGCAAGAAGTAAAGATGAGACAATTATAAAAGTTGTTGAGAAATTATGGAAAAAATATTCAACACCTGAGGAAATTGCAGATGCACCTTTAGAGAAATTAGAAGAACTGGTTTACAGTAGTGGCACATATCATCAAAAAGCTATAAGAATTAAAGAAACATCTAAAATTATTCATGAACAATTCCAAGATCAAGTTCCGGATACATTAGAAGAATTAATAAAACTTCCTGGAGTTGGTAGAAAAGTTGCAAACTGTGTTTTAAACATATCATTTAATAAAGATGCTATTGCTGTAGACACACATGTCCATCGAATTTCAAATAGAATTGGATGGGTTACAACTAAAAATCCTGAAAAAACTGAAAAAGCATTAGAACTATTGTTCCCAAAACCGCATTGGAAAAGAATAAACTATACATTAGTTTCCTTCGGTAAGAATATTTGTAAACCGAAAAATCCCTTATGTTCTAATTGCACAATCAATAATCAATGTTTAAAACTCATAAAACCACCGAAAAAAAGTAAAAAGAAAACGAAGAAATTAAAAAATTAAAAAATATCTTATTTAGGCTTTAAATCCCCGATTATTTTCTTTAATTTTCCATTATTTTGCACAATTTCATTAAGCAAATTTCGCTGTTCATCATTAAATTCATGACCGAACTTATTTTTCAATTTTAATAATATTTTATGAGTGTTATTTTTCACATCTTCTAAGATTTTCAATGTTTTATCATCGATCATCTTACTTTCCGACAAAACAGAATCATCAATTATAAATTCCTTTTTCTGAGACTCTTTTAAAATTCTAATTTCATGTTTTTTTCTGATTAAAGCTTGTTTTATTGCCTTAATTAAATCCGAAGGATCAACTGGTTTTTCTAAATAATCACTTGCTCCTAATCGAATGGCTTCTATACAAGTTTCTAAATTGGGTTCACCTGTAAAGAAAATAATTCCACCTTGTAAATTAAATTCTTCTTTCAGTCTGGTCATAAGTTGGATCCCATTCATTTTCGGAAGAATTAAATCAACTAAAAATAGATCAAACTCAAATTGAGATACTAATTTCTTTGCTGATGGAAAATCCATTGCGATTTCCGCAGAAAATAGCATTTTCTCTACTATTTTTTTTACACTCTCTCTTAATACTTTTTCATCATCAATGATCAATATTCTAGCTTTCGACATATTTTCCTACCTTACTTTTCTTCTATTTTTAATAATTCAATGTTTTCTGGAAATTCTAATATGAAAGTTGCCCCGTTTGATTCTCTTTCATTAGTTTTAATATTTATAGCAGGGCTTTGACATTCGATCCTTCCAAAATGGTTTAACATTATTGTATGAACTATTGAAAGACTCAACCCTATATGAAATTTCTCAAGTTCATAATTATATAATTTGTATTCTTCCCAATTTGAGTAGAATGGATCGAAAATTTGTTCAATTTCATTTGATTCAATTCCAATTCCATTGTCACTTATATGGATTTTTATATAGTTTTTTTGATTATATATTACATTTTCTAATATTATTTGAATTAAACCTTTAATTCCTTTATTCAATTTTATAGATAAATATGCATTTTCAATAATATTCTGCATTATATATTTTAGTTGTGAAAAATTTCCATATATCTTTGCTCGATTGATATTTTTTGTAAACTTAATTTTTACATTGGTATACTTCTTTTGAGTTTTTATATTATTTATTGTCTGTGAAACAACCTCAACCAAATCAGTGTTTTTTCTGAAATGTTTTTCTCTGGTAATTTCTGAAAAAAGTCTTAAATCCTTTAAAACATCTTTAATTCTTTTTCCTTCTCGTATAATATCATCAATTTGGTTTTTAATTGCACTTTTTGCTTCAATAAATTCTTTCTCTTCATTTTTATTTGGCTTAAATTTAAAAATATCTTCACAATCATCAACTAGAACTGAAAGTGCAGAAATGATTGACATTAGTGGATTGTTGATTTGATGAGATAAAAGTGTTGAAATCTGACCTATAATTGCGAATTTTTGAGCTGCTTTAAGATCTTCTTGGAAAATTCTTATTTTTTCTTGAGAAGACGAAATTTCTTCATCTTTATTTCTCAATGCTAAATGATATTCATAAATCTTTTTTTGAAGATGTTCTTCTTCAGAAATATCCTTACCGGTTATTAAAATTGAATCTATTTTTCCAGATTCGTTTATTACAGGAACTAGAGATAAGTTAATTGTCCGGGGATTTGGTTTTTCTTTGTTTTTTCCCTCAGTTTTTGCTTGAAATAGAAAGTTTTTTTCAGCAATAATTTCTTTATTTCTAACTTCAGTTATTAATTCATAGAAATTTTCTTCATTTCTTCCTGAAACTAAGGGTAATTTTTTGTTTTTTATTTCCTTTAGTTTAATTTTAGTGGAATTTTCAGCAGCTTTATTCCAAAATATTACCTTTCCTGTTAAATCAACGTTAATTATAATATCGGGGCTTGAATTTAATAATAAATTTAGAAAATTATTTGTTTTATTTCCTTTTATTTCCAATTGAGTAATATTTTTGTATAACCTTGCATGCAATATGGCTATACTAACTATTGGGCCTATTTCTTCAAGTAAAGTAATTTCTTTCTCTGAAATTTTATCGGTTCTTTTTAAATAATAAAAGCAAAGAGATCCAACCATTTGCTCCTCTTTAATATATAAAGGTATCCCGAAAGCATAATTAAATTCTAAAGGTTGCAAAGTTTTAGAAACATCCATGTTTTTGGAATAATTGGATAGAGCAATATATTTTCTATTTCTCTCGCGGTAAAGTCTATTATCTAAACCTCCTTCATCGGGTTTTAATAAGGATCCCTTAATTGAATGTTCATCTGAAATATTATAAACTGTATTAATAAATCCTATTTCTGAATCCCAGAGAACAATTGTTGCAGCATCTGCTTGAAAGTGATGAGCACATTCTTCTAATGTTTTTTCAAGAATTAAATCAGGTTGGGATGTTTCCAGCAATTTTTTAAATATTTGCCGTATTCCTTTCATTGAATCGGGATAAAAATTTGTATTCTCATTTTGCTTGGAATTATCCATTTAGAATAACCTCGAATTTAATTCTTTTTATATACTTATATATATTATTATCAGAAAGAAATATAAAGAGTATTGACAATGAATTTGCTAAAAAATGTTATGGATATTGGCATAGTTGACCTTGATAATACAAAACTGAGCCCAGTTGCTGCGGTATTACTAAGATCCTATGCGCTTCAATCGAGTAATTCCAAAGTTAGAGATATTCAATTCTATGATGCAGGATATAATCGCGGTGGAGAAGTTGTGGATTCAGCTAAAGGATTTCTTCAACAACAAGGGTTTGGGACTACGTATATGTTAGAATCTAAGAAAATTGATAAAAAATGGATAAAATCTAAAGGTCTTATTCTGACAATGGACAAATTCATAAAAAGGGATATAATCTATGATTATCCACTAGTTCATCAAAATTTGAAAGAAAAAGTATTCACATTAACCGAAGTTGCAGGAATTCAAGAAAGAATTAGGGATCCAGGAGAAGATTACGAAGAAGATCTTGAGTCTGTGTTTTCATTAATCGATAATTGCTGTAAAAAAATAATTAAAAAATTAGAAAAAGCTAATTGAAGAAAATGAATAAATTAAAATTGTGGGATTATCACATACATACCAAGCTTTGTAATCATGCCAGAGGAAATGTGGAAGACTACGTAAAGCAAGCAATTAAAATTAATTTAGGAGAAATTGGTATAAGTGACCATTTTCCGATGAATTTACTACCTGAAGAATCTCACGATTTTGCAATGAAAAAAAATGAATTTCCCGAATATCTGGTTGAATGCAAACGCGCAAAAAATAGATATAAGAATGAAATTACTGTGAAAATCGCTTCAGAAGTCGATTATACTCCCTCTTCTTTTCAAGGTTATAAAAAAATTGTATCCCCTTATTTAGAAACAATGGATTTGGATTATATAATTGGATCGATTCACGTTATTAAAATTCCAGAAACGAAAACATTTGCTATTGATGGGCCAATTGCTAATGAAAAATTTAAACTTTTTGGAGAAGATAGAATTTTCATAGCATATTACAATACTCTTATTCAAATGGTTAAGGATGGATCTGATTTTTATAACATTGTTGGGCATATGGATTTACCAAAGAAATATGGGCATTTTTTAGGAAAATCAGAAAAAATTTGGGAAAAAATAGAAATTTTACTGGATTTAATTGAAGAAAAAGAAATGGTGGTTGAAATTAATCATTCCGGTTATTATCGACCAGTGGGAATTCAATATCCCGATGATAAAATAATACGAGAATTAGTCAAAAGAGAAATTCCAATAGTTTTAGGTTCTGATTCGCACTATATTAAATATCTTGCTTATAATTTTGATAAAACACTAGCTAAATTAAAAAGGATGCAATTTGAGGAGAAAATTCCCGTTAATTTATGTAAATTCTCAAAAAGAGAAAAAACCCTAATAAAATTGGATTCAGTTATCTGATTTTTTTAGTTCACTCTTAAATGTATTATAATCGGCTTCAGTAAACTGCATCTTAAATTCTCCTTCAAGATTTTCATGATAAAAACTTTTAAAATTGCTAAAAGTGCATTTTTCTATTAATTTTGCATAGTTTAAACGCATTAAAACTTCTTTTTTATATGGTCTTTTTGCATTGACGAAAACAAGTGAGCTGAGAAATTCTTTAATATCTGGAAAATTTAACAATATCCAAGTAAAGAAAGCATCCATTAGTTTTTCAAAGAAAAGAAAATAACTCGTATCATCTAGTATCACTGGTTTATCATCTTGTGGTTTGATCAAACAAAAATTAAGTTTTTTATAAAAACCCGAAACACCGATTTTATAAGGTTTAAAAGTATAATCTCCGATACCAAATATTGAAAAAAGTGGTTTATTATTATATATTTTAGATTTTCTTGCATTAAAATTATCTAAATTTTGATTTAAATAAACCCATAATTTTGGCGCCGTTTCTTCCAGCAATTTGGTATCTTGTCCGAGTTTATGTTGTGTAATAATTACTTCAAAACGGCTTTTTTGAGCAATTTTTACCTGTAAATCAGAGGATTTTAAGAATGGATAGAGAAATTTTTTTTCAATATCAACTTTCTCATCATTACCATTAAGCAGAATTCCTTTCTGGTCATAATGAAGAACCATTACTCTAGATAAATCATGTTTTACACCTTGTCGCCAAATTTTGGGTGAGTTTCCTTCCAACCATTCATATTTCTTGTAATTTTCAATATTTGAAACAAATTTTTCATTGACCCATCCAAAAATACTATATAGCGGATTTTTTGTATTTTCAAGAAACGGTTGTTTTATGCATATATGTTCTAATAATTCTCCAAAATTTGACATAAAAAGAGATCCATGAGCACTTACATGAAAAATTTTTTGGAAATTTGTTTCTAATGCATGACTTTTTGATAATTTCAAAGAAGATCTATAATTTTCTATTAATAATTTCTGAATTACACTATCTTTTAGTAAAAATACAAATTTTCCCCTTAATCTTCTTTTCATTAAGTTCTGTAGTAGATTAATCATTATAAATTCCGCAATATCAAAATTACTTTTTCCGGTTAATGCATTTAACCCTTTTAATCCCTTAAAATTTGATTTTTTAGGAAGATTAAAAGAGTTCAATTTGGAAAGTTCGGTGTTTGTTATCCATGGGGGATTTCCAATAACCAAAAATTCCTTTTCCGAATATTTCTCCAAATTATTAAAGATATCCGAAAATTCAGAAGAAAAGATGTTTAGACGGTAGAAATTAATTTCAGCTTGAAATTCTTGTTCAGATCGTAATTTTATTATATTCAATTTAAAATCCCATTCATATTTAGGCTGTAAATCAACACCAAATACTCTTTTTATATCGGGAAAAATTTTTAAAGCAGAAATAATAAAATTTCCTTCTCCGCATGTTGGTTCCAGTAAAATTTCTGGATTACAGTTATGATTTTGTAGATATTGACAGATTTTATAAGTAAAATCTAACGGGGTTTGAAAATCTCCAAGATCTTGATTTGGAGTTTCATCTTTTTTTTTTTTATTTAATAATTTTAAAAGATATTCGCGGAATTCGTAAAGTTCTGCTTCAGATCGGAAAAAATCGATTATATTTGTCGCCTTTTTTAAATAAACGTTTATTTCTTTAATTGGTTTCTTCAAATTTAGAAAATTTTTGACCATATTGAGATTTTCATTGAGAAAATAAACTGAAAAAGGCATCATCTAAATAATTAAGTTCGGATTTAATTTAATTTAATTAGGTTTTTCTATTTCATTTCATTAGAAAAAATATGTTTCGTAGCATACCAAATAGGAAACATTGTATCATGCTTATGGAGAATTTATACTATTTTTCCGAACTGCAAATGCTAGATTGTAATATGTATGTTCTAAAGGATGAGAATGAAAAATTGTGCCTAATTGATTTAGGAAATGGTTTATCTATGAAACCATTAATCAATACTTTAGAGCAATATGATTTAAATCCCAAAAACATATCAAAGATACTTATCACGCATGAACACCTTGATCATATAATGGGTATTTATCCGTTAATGGAAATGTTAAAAGATAATCCCCCCGAAATTTTCGCTCATCCATATACTGCAGATTTATTGGAAGAAGGGGATGAAAATAAAATTGTTCCTCAGATGTTTGGAGTAGATGCAAAAACATTTGGAATAAATGTCGTCCCAATTAAAAATATAACCCGTATTAATGAAAATGATGAACTTAAAATAGGATCATTTGATTTAAGCGTTATTTATACTCCTGGGCATAGTAAAGGGTCTATCTCTTTTTATGAATTGAATAATAAAATTTTATTCCCAGGAGATGTTGTTTTTCCTCAGGGTTCTTTCGGGCGTTATGACTTCCCCGGTTGTTCATTAAACGATTTAAAAAAATCAATAAGTAGATTGGCTGATTTAGATACAATTATGCTCTGTTCGGGACATATGCCTCCTGTTGAAAAAGATGCTAAAAATCAGATAGCACGTTCCAAAAAAAACATAAATTGGATGTAAATGCAAATGCCGAAATTTTTATTACTTAATGAGTCCAATAAAGATATTGGAATAAAAAAAAAATGTATAAGGTAGATTTTATTTGGAAATTACAATAGTGGATTGGGGGGTATAATTTTGGCAATTTTAGAATCAGCAATTATGTTTAAGGGTGATAATCTAATAGAAAAGCAATTTTACTCGACAGATGACGTTTTAGATAAAAACATCAGAAATAGTCTACTCCAAGCAATTTCCGGTCTTGCTTCAAATGCCTTCAATGACGAGATAAGATCCTTCACACTGGGCGAGTATTCAATTATCTTGATGACTCAAGTATTATCTGATCCCAATCAGATAAATAATCCTGCATATACGCCTTCTTTCGTGGATACATTACTCATGTTTTGCATTTGCGAGAAGAATACAGATGAGAAAGCGATTCAAAAGGGGATGTCTGATGCCCTTTTTCAATTTCAGAACAGATATTCACTCAATGATATTTACGCTAAGAAAGTGAAGAAATTCCAAAAATTTACCAAGCGTCTTGATAATATTTTCAAGGACCTTATATTAAAATCCGAAGATCGGTTTAAATTATTGTTTTAGAAAGAAATTGAATTAATAATTGCGAATAGTAGCGAATCTCATTTTGAGGTGTTAAAAAATGAGTTCAAATCTGAGTGCTGAAGCTAAAATAGCTTATCAAGCCTATGTAGATGCTAATGGCCTTGATGAAAGGATTGATAAACTACAAATATTTCTAAGACTCGTTCCTAAGCATAAAGCCACTGAAAAAATCGTTGCTTTAAACAAGACGAAATTATCTAAGCTTAAAGCAGAAAAAGAACAGAAAATTAAGCAGATAAAAACTATTGCTTCAGCTGTTGAAGATCCTTTTACATTTAAACATGAACCCGATACAATACAATTGGTTATGATCAGCGATTTTTTTGAGCACTTTGGTGTTGGAAAAACAACTTTACTTCAAAATTTGAGCGGGGGTTTAAAAAGTGCTAAACCTGGAATATTTACTGCAGAGCCTCTTTTAGGGATATTTGAATGGGAACATGTCAAATTCCAATTGGTTGAAGAACCTGCTTTACATCAATCCCAGTATTTAAATCGTATAATTGGGGGTGTAAGACGTGCAGATATTTTAGCGCTTGTGATTGATTTATCGAGGGGTCCGGTAAGTCAGATCGAAAATATTCTATCGATTTTAGATAATTATCATATTTACCTCAATAGAAAACCCCCTCAAGTAAAAATTGAAAGAACTGGGTCTGGAGGCGTTCAAATTTTCTTTCTTTCTAAAGAAGCAAAAGAGTGCGAACATTTAAGCGATTTTATCAGGGATATGGTAACCGCCTCGGGATGTGTAAATGCATCTGTGAAAATATATGAAAAAGTCTCTATTGAAGAAATTGAAATTGCATTTTCGCGAGGGGCTTCATTTAAAGGAGCGTGTATCATCGCCACTAAAGCAGATCTTCAAAATACTAAAGAAAATTACAAAAAAATGATATCCTACTTGAAGAAATCAAATAAATTAAAAATTAACACATATCCTGTGGCAATTACATACACTCAAGATGGTGAGGAAATTAGGAAAGGCTTAGAAAATTTGGCACATGATATTTTAAAGAAATTAAACCTGATTCGAATTTTCACAAAATCTAGTAAAGGTGTTGCAGAAAAGCCTTTAGTTTTACTAAAAGATAGTACAGTGGGTGAAGTGGCTAAAGATATTCACAAAGATCTATTTGAAACCTTCAAATTTGCATATATTTACAGAGAAGTAGAAGGAGAGATTACAAAAAGACGAACTCGCGCAGGAATTAATTTTAAGGTTAATGATTTTGATGTAATTGAAATATTTTCACGAGTTTAACCTGAATTTCAAAAATGAATCACTGAAAAACGAAACGTTGGTTAATTTGGGATAAAAAATATCTAGGTTTTGAAGAAAACCTTAAAGAATATTAACCTGATTGGTGAAAAATAATATTAAAATAAAAAAAAAGTTAAATTCAGCTTAGATTAACCAATTATAATGTTGGATCTTCAGATGATGTTTCCTTTTTTTTCCTTCTTAAAGATGAAAAATCCAATACGGAAAATGATATAAACAGCATTCCCAAAACCAGAATTGAAAATGTTAATACATCAAACGTTACTCCTAATGAATCATCTTCCGTAATCTGAGAAACGACATTTACAAAAAGAGTTAGAATGAATAATATGAGACCTACTCCAAATGATCTTATCTTGGAGTATCCTTTTTCACCTTTAGAAATCCTGTTAATTCCGAATTTAAACGTGATGATAATGCTTATTGTTGTTAAATAAAATAAGTAAACAAGAATCATGGCAAGAGGTATCATATCAATTTGAATATTTACATTTCCAACACTGGCTTCTTTTTGATGGATGAAATCGGTTATTATGAAATAAATTGCAATAGCAATACCGATTACTAAATTAACATAAATCAATTTAGTCTCTTTAAATACCTGAACTGATTTCATAATAATGATCATTGCGTAATATATGAATAAAGTAGCAAATAGTAAAGAAATCATTCCAATTCGTAAAAATACGTTAATAGCCCATAGTTCATTTATAATATCATATATAAAAATGCAAATTAAATATAAACCAATTAGGATATTTGCTAAAGCTAAATAGATATTGGCCAAATATTTTGAATCCTTTAGTAGAATTGCTATTGCACTTATCAACCCTACTATAAAACCAAAAACTTCAATATAGTAAGTGGGAGGTATCATAATTTAATTATTATTGGTTAGACATTTAAAGATTCCTAATAATTTCATTTATATAATTTTCCGAAACCGATCTTCTGTTTTAGGAATTAAATCTCCTAATATAAAATCGATTCTTTTATTGAATTCAGTAAATTTTTTTTTATTATGGTTAAATATATCAAGGGAAGTAAAGCGGTTAGTAAAACTGGTTAAAGCAATCTTCATAACTCTCCTTAACGATTCAATTTCAGTATTTTTATTTACAATGCAATAGATGTGAATCTGAGATTTTTTTTCCGAAATATCTGTAAATGGGATACTTTGAGATAACAAAACTATTGTATATGTTCCTAGTGTGAATTTTAGTATTTCATCTTCCAAATTTTCAGCCAAAATTTCTATACCATGAATTAATCCTTCTATATACCTCTCATCATTAATAATACTAAAATCATAATATCTTCGAGACAATAATACTTCAGATTGATGCGATATAATAACTTCCAATATTGCGATATTAACTCCCTCCCCTTCATAAATCTTCTTTATCCAATATAAAAATACCTATGAACATTCCTGTAAGTAAAATCTTCTGAATTAGTCCAGCATATTCCCATAATCCAATTAAATATGTAGCTAAATAACTTAGAGAAATAAGAACTAATAAAATGAAGAAGATTTTATCAAATGTGAATTTGACTTTTTCTTTTGTATCTAACGATACCTTTTTATTTCTAAATCTAGTAAATTGGCAGAAAAATATAAATATAACAAACCCTAAAAGGAACAATATCCCCCCAATCCTATGAAACCAATTTAGAATATCATCATCACAAGGAAAGAATAATAAACCCGCCCCGATACTTGATAAAATAAGAGAAATCCCTTTAATTATGTCTAATTTTGTTTTATATAATATATATCGAATACCCACAATCATGCAAATTATTAGGTTGAACGTTAATCCACTATTATAAATAATTTGAGATGTTGTATTTGGTAACCCGTTTACTGAAGTGGATGCACCAAGACTACTTAAATATTCAAAAATCGAATAGTATTCTGGGTAAGATAAAATTGCAATTATAATTGCAATTGGATAAATAACTGCCATAGCACGGAGTAAATACAAACCAATAATACGCGATTTTTGATTTTTTTCAACTATATCATTAAATTTTTTTTCTTCCATTTAACCTCACTTATTTAATATTGGTTTAATTTAAAATAAATTTGCATGATAGTTTTATTCTGAGATTTCTAAGTTTTCTGATATTTCTGCCACTTTATTTTTTTTTAAACTGTTATTTCTGATAATGATGGTAATTATAAATCCAATAAGTATGATGGTTCCTCCTATTATTATTTGCCATGTAATCATCTCATCATTGATTAACCAACCAAAAAATGTTGCATAAATGGGTTCGCTGGAAATTATAATAGCTGTGGTTGATTCATCAATATATTTTTGACCCCATATTTGCAAAATAAAGGTAATTGTGGTTGTAACTATGCCTAAATATATTAACATGATCCACTCTATAGATGATATTTTTGTAAAAGAATAATCGGATTCAGTGGACAGTGCCATTATGACACTAAAAATTAGAATTATGAAGATTTGTGTTAGAGTTAATGTAAAAATATTTATTTTTTTTAGGTATTTGGAGATAAATATAATATGGAATGCAATGCAAACCGCTCCAATAAAATTGTATACCTCTCCAATACCAAAGCTTAAAAATATCGTAGAATTTTCATAAAACATAATAAAAAGACCAACTAATATTAATAAAATTGGAAAAATAAGAAATTTCTGAAATCTAGTTTTGTAAAATATCCATGAGAAAATTGGCGTTAAAATAACAAATAATCCACCAATAAATCCTGCTTTACCCGCACTTGTATACTGAAGTCCTTTAGTTTGAACAACAACTCCAATTAAAAATACAGAACTCAATAGTAAACTTAATTTAATGGTTTCTTTGTTGAATTTGGTCACTTTTTTTAAAAATGGAAGAAATCCAATTAAAGCGAAAACCATTCGAAGAGCAATCATCCAGAAAATCGGGATATTTTCATTAACGGTTTTAGTGATTGCATAGAAAGTTCCGTAAAAAATCGGAACAAATACAATAGCTATAAAAGGTAAAAGATTTTTTTTTTTAGTTTTGCTCATTTTCCTCTCAGATAAGTTCCTGCTATTTCACTAAAACTTATTATTTTAATAAAACTCATTGCTTTATGAATGAAACTAATGATACTATTAAATTAATTAATAGAAGAAGATCAGTTCGCGCTTGGGAAACTACCTCGATTACTCCTGATCATCTAAAATCTATTATTCATGCTACAATGCGTGCACCTACTGCAGGAAATCAAATGTTATATACAATTTTGCAAGTAGATGATCAACAGAAAAAAGATAAATTAGCAATAACATGTGATAATCAACCGTGGATTGCGAAAGCTCCTTTAGTTTTAATATTCCTGGCGGATATGCAACGTTGGTATGATTTTTATGGTAATTCTGGGGTAAAAGAATTATGTGAAAAGAAAAATTTAACTTATAGAACTCCACAAGAATCTGATATGTTTATTGCGATGTGTGATGCGTTAATTGCTGCCCAAAATGCAGTGATTGCTGCAGAATCATTAGGAATTGGGTCGTGCTATATAGGTGATATAATGGAAAATATTGAAATTCATCGAGAAATGTTTAATCTTCCTAATTGGGTATTTCCAATAACCATGTTATGCTTTGGCTATCCTAAATCCAAAAATAAAAATCCAAAATTGACCCCTCGCTTTGATGAGAAATATATTCATTTCCATGATGAGTATAAACGTTTTGAAAAGGAAGATTTTAATGATATGTACAAAAAATCCATTGAAGAATTTAATAATATGGAAAAAAAACCTTCAGGTGTGGAGAATTACGGACAAAGGTTTTATTTATTTAAAACTGGAGCAGATTTCTCAGTAGAAATGGAGCGATCTGTAAAAAAAGCAATTAAAGATTGGAATGAAGCGAAATCTTAAGTTTTAAATCTGAAAAATCGGGTTGTCCCATAAGCAATTTCTTGCACTTTTGGATTTTTTCTAAGATTTTTTATTATTTCATCCTTTACTTCTTCAATATTTGTTAATGATTTTCTCCCTTTCAGAAATGTTATTATATCCTCTTCCCTCATCGGGTGTCTACCAATAATATCCAAAATTGCTTTAGTTGGATCTGATTCTATTGATGTAAAATCGCCAGTTGGTAAATAATCCATACGTCGCGCATCTAATATTTCTCGGGCTTTTATAACAATCTTTTCATCGGGAATTTTAACCCATTGTTCTGCTGGAGGTCTTACAGGAACATTAACAAATACTACATTTGGATGTATATCTCTAATAAGATCGGCAATTTTATTTAAACTTTCAATATTATCATTTATCCCTTTTACGAGCATGACTTCTAAATAAATAATTCCAGAAAACTCTTTACGAAATTCTATATATCCTTTATACCTATTGATAAATTCAATTGATTTTAAGGGTCTATTTATTCTTCTAAAACTTTGTTCGTTCCAACTATCGAAATTTAATAATACAACATCAGCCATGACCAATTCTTTTCTAATTTGAGGATTCGCAATTAGTGAACCGTTAGAAATTACTGCAACCGGTTTATCTTGAATTTTTTTTATTCTTTTTATAAGATCTCCTAAACCCAAATAAAGTGTAGGTTCTCCATCACCAACTATTGTGATAATATCGTATTGTGATGGATCTATGGAATTTAGATAGTTATTTAATTCGTTAATGATTAGATCCACTTTAAAAAACAATTGACGTTCATGAGAATATTTGGTAGTTCTCCCGAGTTGGCAGTATACACATGAAAAATTGCATGTTTTTTTCGGTATTGGGCTGATTCCAAGAGACTGCCCTAATCTGCGCGAAGGAACGATTCCAAAAACAAATTTATAATCTGAAATTGATTCTTTCATTGATTTAAGTCAAGTAATATAAGGGATTTTGGTAATTAATTTTGCTTGTTAATATTATTGAGTAAAGAGTAAAAAAAAGGAAAAGGAAATTTAAAAGTAAATTCATGAATTTCTTCTACGTTCTTCAAGTCGTTTTTGTACATCGTTCCATTTTTCACCATGAAGAGGAAATCTCCA
Organism: Promethearchaeum sp.; assembly: GCA_030613185.1. GTDB lineage: Archaea > Asgardarchaeota > Lokiarchaeia > Sigyniarchaeales > Promethearchaeaceae > Promethearchaeum. Next base: position 1,638 of record JAUWMK010000052.1, on the reverse strand, counting down.
AAGTAAAAATAAAACAACACACAAACTAGCGATGTTGACACCAACCATAAGAACCTTCAATCCAGTTTTTAATCCAGAATAGTCGATTCCCTCGCCAACTAAATAATTCTCGAACCCATAGCCCCTTAAAACAATGGCTATTGCAAGAAAGATTATAATAGTTGAATAGCGATTAATGAGTGCATTAACACCATAATAAGTACCTTGCCGTCGTAATCCTGTGTTCAACTCATCTTCATCAATAACTCTTCCTATGATAATATCAACAAAATACATTGCACCGGAAAGGCCAATTCCTACAAAAACCATACAAATAACGGCAGCAATTGGATGATCGTCTAAGAAAAGGAATGGAATTAATGCAGCTATCCATATTCCCTCTGTAACCATAAACGCATTTCTAAATCCTATTTTATTACCTAACCATTCCATCACAGGAAATAGTGCTGCAGCTGTCAATAATGCTGCCAAGAGAAGAACTGTTAATAGCATATCTCCTTTTTCAATACCGATAATATGTATGCCGTATAAAGTTAAAATCGTTGTAAACATTTTAAAAGTAGTCCATACAAATAAATTTGCAGTGACAAATATAAGAAAAGTTTTATTTTTCATTGTAGTTTTCAAAGATTCGAAGATTCCAGGAGTTTCTTCTTTGTTAACTTCTTCTTGTATTCCATTAATCTCATTTTTATCCTCTTTCATTCCAAACATTAAGAATATGAATGAAAATACAAGAACAAATGCTGCAATCATTAACCCTGTTTGAACATACATATTTGAAATTGCTGCTCGCGCTTCCAAAGTATCAACATCTGGAACCATAGGGTTTATGATTAGTGTAGGAACAACAAACCCAATTAACAAACCGACAATTGTGAGTAAATTTTTATATTTATTTGCTCTGCCCCGTTCTTTCTCATTTTTAAACATCTCGGGAAATAGAGAAAGCTGATTTATACTGAACATAGTATAGATCAAATCATAAAGCATTATAATAGCAATCATATAAATTCCATTAACTATTTCTGAAGTAGGTCCAATGCCCCAAAATTTTGGTGGCGTAAATAAAAAGATGTTAATTAATGCAAAAGGTACAAATGAAATTATAATCCAGAAACGTCTTCTTCCAAATTTGCTCTTAGTCTTATCTGACAGAGGACCCAATAATGGATCGTTAATAGAATCCCAAATAGCGAATATTATAAATGAAGTTGCTAAAATTGTTAAGCCCACATCAACCACTGCAAAGTAATACGTGAATATTAAAAATTGAAATGCTTGGTGAGACATTTGATCGGTCATTGCACCAAATCCAAAAGCCATAGTTGTTTTTGCTGAATGTTTCTTCGGTTGTTTGTAATCTAAAGAAACACTATACGTAGCTTGAATATTTTCTTCCATGAAAATCACTTTTTAAGAGGATTTAGATATCTTGAAAATTTTCGATTAAATCCTTCGTTGTTTATACAAAGGACTTTTAATATTAAATAAGGATCGTTTTAAAGTACCAAATTAACTACAAAAAGGGGGAAAAAGGAAAAAAAACATGAACTTCAAAACACATCTTCTTTTTGTCGAATCAAAAGATTCAAAACTAGGCTTAGCTTCTTATAATATATGTCACTTTCAGCCATA